>NZ_JBFUJE010000004.1:0-44999 GCF_056401535.1 Luteibacter sp. P4_E6
CCGGTTACACCGCACGAGGCGCCGGCCTGGACTACATCTCCGACGACGGCACCATCGTGCCCACGGCAGCCGGCGGCTCGATCGCCTTCGCGCCCGAGATCGTGATTCCCGCGCTCGAGGAGATGAAAAAGAAGTACGGCCAGTACATCTATACGAAGTACGGCTTCGTCGACGCCTTCAACATGACCTTCGACACCAAGACCGAAGTGCGCACCGGCAGGCTGGTACCGGGTTTCGGCTGGGCAGACACCGTGCACCTGGGCATCGACCAGGGCCCCATCGTGTTGATGATCGAGAACTACCGAAGCGATTTCGTCTGGTCGGTGATGAAGAAGAACCCGTATATCCGCAAGGGTCTGCAGCGCGCCGGCTTCACCGGCGGCTGGCTCGATGCCGATACGGCCGCCAACCTGTGGTGAGTCGCGTCACCCGCGCTTGCCGGACCACCCTGGCGCTGGCGCTTGCCGCCGTCGCGGTGGCCGGCTGTGCGAAACCGGACGCGGACGCGCGGACCCTGCAGTTCTGGACCATCGGCCGCGAAGGCGAGGCGGTGGAAAAGCTGCTGCCGGAGTTCGAGCGTGAGCATCCCGGCCTGCACGTGTCCGTGCAGCAGCTGCCGCTTACGGCCGCTCACCAGAAGCTGCTGACGGCCTACGCCGGTGACTCCACGCCAGATATCACCCAGCTGGGTAACACCTGGGTGCCGGAACTGGTGGCACTGGACGCGATCGAGCCGCTCGACGCACGCGTCGCCGCGTCGAAGGTCGTCGATCGCAACGACTATTTCCCGGCCATCTGGTCCACCAACGTCATCGACGGCAAGCTGTACGGCGTGCCCTGGTACGTCGACACGCGCCTGTTGTTCTATCGCAAGGATCTTCTCGCGAAGGTCGGTTACGACCATCCGCCGCGCGACTGGAACGAGTGGCAGGCGATGATGGCGAAGCTGTCGCAGCCGCCCGGCAAGACCTATGGCGTGCTGCTACCGACCAACGAATTCGAACAGCTGCTCGCGCTCTCCCTGCAGCAGGATGAGCCCTTGCTGCGCGACGATGGTCGCTACGGCAATTTCCGCAGTGCCGGTTTCAAGAAGGCGCTGACCTTCTACGTCTCGCTGTTCAAGAACAAGCAAGCCCCGATGATGACCAACGTCGGTGTGGGCAACCCGTGGGCGGCTTTCGGCCAGGGCTTTTACACGTTTTATCTGTCGGGTCCGTGGAATATCGGCGAGTTCCGCAAACGCCTTCCACCCGAGCAGCAGGGCGATTGGGCGACCACGCCGTTGCCGGGGCCCGACGGTCCGGGCGCATCGAATGCGGGCGGCTCCAGCCTGGTCATCTTCCGTGCGTCGAAGCACAAGGATGACGCCTGGGCGCTTGTCGAGTTCCTCTCGCGCCCGGCCATCCAGGAGCGCTTCTACCAGATCCTCGGCGACATGCCGCCGCGACGTTCCTCGTGGGAAGCGCCCGCGCTGCGTAACGACGACAAGGCCACGGCCTTCCGCGAGCAGCTCGAGCGCGTGAAGCCCACGCCGCCGGTGGCCGAGTGGGAACGCATCGTCACCGAGATGCAGCTCGTCGCCGCGCAGGCCGCTCATGGCGATCTCTCCATCGACGAAGCCGCCGCCGAGATCGATCGCCGGGCGGACCGCCTGCTGGAGAAACGTCGCTGGATGCTCGACCACGGCCATAAGGCATCGCCATGAATACCTCCCGCGCCGCCTGGCTGTTCATCACGCCCGCGCTGATCATCCTCGGCCTGTTCTTCCTGCTGCCGGTGGTCGCGGCGCTGATCCTTTCGGTCACCGATTACGATCTTTATGCGCTGGCCGACATCCGCAACCTGCGCTTCGTTGCCCTGCAGAACTACTGGCAGCTGCTGCAGCGCCCGCTGTTCTGGTCGGCACTCGGCCATACGGTGTACTTCGTGGTAGTCGGCGTGCCCTTGTCGCTGATCGCTTCGCTGGGTTCGGCGATGCTGCTCAATTCACCACTCGTCCGGTTCAAGCCCTTCTTCCGCACGGCGCTGTTCGCACCCGTCGTGACGACCGTGGTCGCGGTCGCGGTGATCTGGCGTTACCTGTTCAACACCAAGTACGGCCTGGTCAACTACGCGCTCGATGCGATCGGCATGCCGACCATCGACTGGCTGGGTGATCCGCACTGGGCGATGCCGACGATCATCCTGTTCGCCGTGTGGAAGAACTTCGGCTACAACATGATCATCTTCATGGCCGGCCTCCAGGCGATACCCGGCGATCTCTACGAGGCCGCGCGCATCGATGGTGCGTCGGCCTTTGCGCAGTTTCGTCACATAACCCTGCCGATGCTGAAACCCACCATGGTGATGGTGAGCATTCTTACCGTTTCCGGTTACTTCCAGCTGTTCGCCGAGCCGTATGTCATGACCGAAGGCGGCCCGCTGCAGAGCACCACCTCGGTGCTGTACCTGATGTACGAAGAGGGCTTCAAGTGGTGGAACCTGGGTTCGGCCTCGGCCGTGGCCTTCATCCTGTTCGTCATCATGTTCGCGGTCACCGCGACGATGCTGCGCCTGTCGCGGCAGGGAGAGAAGGCATGAGCCCACGTCTGGCCAAGGCCCTCATCAACGGCCTGCTGATCGGCGCCGCGGCGATCGCCATTGCGCCGCTGCTGTACATGCTGTCCGTGTCGTTCATGCCGCAGGGTGAGGCGAGTGCCTTGCCGCCGCCCATCCTGCCCACGCATCCGACGCTCGCCAATTATCGCCAGCTGTTCCTCAACGCCGGCATGGGCCGTTACCTGGTCAACAGCCTGCTGATCTCGACCGCGATTACCGTGGTCTCGCTCGCCTTCAACCTGATGGCCGGCTACGCCTTTGCCAAGCTGGAATTCAAGGGGCGCCAGCGGATCTTCCAGGTGCTGCTCGGCGCGCTGGTGATCCCGGCACAGGTAGCGATGCTGCCGCTGTTCCTGCTGCTGAAGTACATGGGCCTGGTCAACACTTATGGCGCGGTGATCGTGCCTGCGCTGGCGACCATCTTTGGCATCTTCCTCGTGCGCCAGTACGCCAGCGGTATTCCGGACGACCTGATGGAGGCGGCGCGCATCGATGGTGCTGGCGAATTCCGTATCTTCGCCACCATCGTGATGCCGCTGCTGAAGCCGATCATGGTGACGCTGGCGATCTTCACCTTCCTGGCCGCGTGGAACGACTTCATGTGGCCGTTGATCGCACTGACCGGACAAGAGCACTACACGCTGCCGATCGCGCTGGCGTCGCTGTCGCGCGAGCACGTGCAGGACAGCGAGCTGATGATGGCTGGCTCGGTCGTGACCATCCTTCCGGTACTCGTTCTGTTCCTCGCCCTGCAGCGCTACTACCTCGAAGGTCTGCTCATGGGTAGCGTCAAGGGATAAGCCGTATGTCGCGTTTCGCTTTATTCAAACTGGCCGCGTCTGCGTGCTTCCTCGTCGCCTTGCCGACGTTTGCCACGGACAAGGCACGCACGCTCGACACCTTCGATACGGCGACAGGTTGGGCAGCGATCCACACCGATGATGTGTCGGCTACGCTGCGCCCGATGCCCGGACGCGTGGGACAGGCCATCTGCCTCGCCTACGATTTCAACGGCGTGTCGGGCGCAGCGTCTATACGCAAAACCCTGCCGATCGATTACCCGGATGGCTTCGCGCTGAGTTTCGACGTGCGCGGCCACATGCCGCCAAACACCTTGCAGCTGAAGCTGGTCGACGATAGCGGCGACAACGTCTGGTGGTTCCAGCAACCGCACTTCATGCCGACCGGCACGTGGACAACCGTCCAGGCGACGAGCCGCCAGGTCGAGTTCGCGTGGGGGCCTGTCAAAGACCGCGCCTTGCGTCATACGCGCGATATCGAGTTCGTCGTCTATGCCGAGGCGCAACCTGGGCAGGCGGCGAATCGTGGCGAGGTCTGCTTCGACAATCTTCGTCTCACACCGCGAATGCCGGAGGCGGTGGCCGTGCCGCCACCGACGCCGAACGCCGTGTTCGAGTCGCGTGCCAGGCAGGTACGTCGCGGACTGTACCCGCGCGGCTTCTCGGGCGAGCAATCGTACTGGACCATCGTCGGTGTGGATGGCGGTAGTCGTGATTCCGCGCTGCTCTCCGAAGACGGTGCGGTGGAAATCGTACGCGGCGGCTTTTCCATCGAGCCCTTTCTCGTCTCTGGCGGCAAGCTCATCACCTGGGCGGACGTCACGACGACGCAGTCGCTGCGCGACCGCTACCTCCCGATGCCGTCGGTGCGCTGGGCGACAGGTGGACTCACCCTCGATACAACGGTATTCGCACAGGGTCCTGCAGGCGCCTCGCGATTGCTGCTGAGCTATCGGGTCGCGAACGACAATGACACCGCGCGCGATGTGACACTGGCGCTCGCCACGCGCCCGTTCCAGGTGAATCCGCCGACGCAGTTCCTCAATGCGCCGGGTGGCACCAGTCCCATCCACGATCTTGCGTGGGATGGTCGGGCATTGACCGTCAACGGTGCGCGCAAGGTGGTGCCCTTGCAGGCGACGACCGCCTTCGTCGCCAGCGCCAGTGCGCCGAAAGCGCTCGGTGAACGACTGGATGCAGGCGAACGCCCGAGCATGAAGGCGATTCACGACGCGACGGGCTTCGCTCAAGGCGCGTTGCTGTACGACCTGCATGTACCGGCGCATGGTCACGTCGATCTTGGCGTCGTCGTGCCGGTGAAACAGGACGACGTGGTTGACGTGCCCGCGGACGCTGGCACCTGGCTGGCCACCCAGGCCGACGCCGTCGCCGCGACCTGGCATGAAAAGCTCGACCGCGTCGAGGTGGCGGTACCGTACACGGCGCAACCCATCGTTGACACCATGAAGAGCGGCGTCGCGCAGATGCTCATGTCGCGTGACGGGCCTGCGCTGCAGCCCGGTACGCGCTCGTATGCACGCACCTGGGTGCGCGACGGCGCGATGATGCTCGAAGGGCTGCTCCGCACGGGCCACGAAGATGTCGCCTCTGCCTTCATCCGCTGGTACGCACCGCACCAGTTCTCCAGCGGAAAGGTGCCGTGCTGTGTCGACGCGCGCGGTTCCGATYCGGTACCCGAGAACGATAGCCACGGCGAACTCATCTTCAGCGTGGCCGAGCTCTGGCGCTACACGCACGACCGCGGCACCGTTGATGCACTGTGGCCGCATGTCGAGAAGGCCGTGACGTACATGGACACGCTACGTGCCAGCGAGCGGGAGCCGGAGCGCCTGCGGAATGCCGACCGTCCGCTCTATGGCCTGATGCCTGCCTCGATCAGCCACGAGGGCTATTCGACCAAGCCGATGCATTCGTACTGGGACGACTTCTGGGCACTCAAGGGCTACGACGATGCCGTCGAACTCGCTGCCGCGCTCGGTCACGCGGACAAGGTCCCGGCATACACGGCTTCGCGCGATCAGTTCCGCGGCGATCTGCATGCGTCCATCGAGGCGGCCGTGAAGGCGCGCGGCATCGACTTCCTTCCGGGTTCGGCCGAGCTTGGCGACTTTGACGCTACCTCGACCACGATCGCGTTGTCGCCGGGCGGCGAGCAGTCACGCCTGCCGAAGGCGTTGGTCGAGCACACCTTCGAGAGGTACTGGCAGGGATTCGTGGCGCGGCGCGACGGCCAGGTGGCGTGGGAGGACTACACGCCCTATGAGGTGCGAACGATCGCCACCTTCGTCCGGCTGGGCTGGCGAGACCGTGTCAACGACCTCATCGCGTTCTTCTTCGCCGATCGCCGGCCGGCCGCGTGGAACCAGTGGGCGGAGGTCGTCGGCCGCGACCCGCGCAAGCCGCGCTTCGTCGGCGACATGCCCCACGCGTGGATTGCCTCGGACTTCGTCCGATCAGCGCTCGATCTGTTTGCCTACGACCGCGAGGCGGACGGCAGCATGGTCCTGGCAGCCGGCGTGCAGCCTGGCTGGCTGGAAGGCGAGGGCATCGCCATTCGCGACCTGCGCACGCCTTACGGGCGTCTGGGCTACACACTGGTGGCAAAGGGAGCACAAGTCACCCTGACCATCACCCAGCCCATCCATCCGCCGGGCGGCCTGATCCTCTCGCTCCCTTCAGGCGAAACGAAGATCCCCCCGAACGCCAGCACCTTCAAAGCCACCCTGTAGGAGCCGATTCATCGGCGATCCCGCGCCAGCGGGCCAGACAGGGCGAAAGGCCCAGGCTTAGTGCGTAGCAACCCGCGTCCGCAACAGCGCATCCACCGCCTGCTGCCACTCCGCCGATCCCGGCTTCGCCTGCGGAGCCTCTTCGCCCAGCTTGGTATTCACCGCCTGGTCCCAGGCCGGGGTATCCGGTTTCGGACCATGGCCGTCATCGCTGATGGCCAGGGTCTTATCGACCCAGGCGAACCAATCGGGCGATCCCAGCACGGGGTTTGCGGGCGCGGTCTTACCGGGCGCCGGGGCAGACGCCGTCGTCGTCTCGGCCGAGGGTGCAGCCGTTGGCGCGGGCGCTTGCGACGGTGAACACGCCGCAATGATGAGAGCTGCCGTGATGGGCACGGCGGTAAAAAGGAAGCGCATGGGCAATGAAATCCTCGCGAATGCCGATGCGCCGATGCTAAAGGGCCGTTCCCGTCCGGCACTTAAACAGGGTGGGGAACTTCTCGTGCTTGTTCAGGTTTGGGGTTCTTGTTGGAGTCGGCGAATTGGCCCGCTGCGCGGGATCGCCGATGAATCGGCTCCTACAGGGGCCGATTCATCGGATATGGGGGAGCCGATTCGTTGGTACGAGGAACCGTCAGAACTTGCCGGCGCGGAAATCCGCGATCGCTTCGTGAATCTGCGCCGGGGTGTTCATGACGAACGGGCCGTAGCGCGCGACAGGTTCAGCGAGCGGACGGCCGGCGACGACCAGGACACGAGCGGACTCGTCGGCCGCGAAGGTCACCGTCTTTCCCTTGGACAACACCGCCAGCTCACTACGCGCCAGCGATTCACCCGCCACCACTGCGGCCTTCCCATCGAACACATAGGCAAACGCGCTGTGTCCTTCGGGCAGATCGAGTTCGAAACGCGCACCTGCGTCGAGGGCGATATCGAGATACACCGGCTCAGTCGCCACGGCGGACACCGGACCCTTCGCGCCTGCCAGTTCGCCGGCAATGACGCGCACGGCCACGCCTTCCACCGGATGCACCAGCGGAATATCCGAAGGAGGGATGTCCTGATAGCGCGGTTCGACCATCTTGTCTGTCGCCGGGAGGTTCACCCACAGCTGAAAGCCCCACATGAGCCCTTCTTCCTGCTGCGGCATTTCCGAATGCAGGATGCCGCGCCCTGCCGTCATCCACTGCACGCTGCCCGGACCGAGATCCCCGCGGTTGCCGTGGTTGTCGCCGTGCTGCATGCGCCCGGCGAGCATGTATGTGACGGTCTCGAACCCGCGGTGGGGATGCTCGGGAAAGCCCTCGATGTAGTCGCCGGGCTGGTCGGAGCGAAACTCGTCGAGCAGCAGGAAGGGATCGAGCATGTCGAGGGCGGGCTGGCCGATCACGCGCTTGAGTTTCACGCCGGCGCCGTCGGCGGTGTCCATGCCGCGAACGCGGCGGACGATGCTTCGTTGGGTCATGACGGGTCTCCGGTAGCTGATGCGACCAAAGATGACGCCAATCGGCGACGGGGCCAAGACGCGTCCGGTGAACGATCTGTCCTGTGGGAGCCGCTTCAGCGGCGAAAGGCCAACGGAGCGGTGACGCGGCAACGCCTATCGCCGCTGAAGCGGCTCCCACATGGAAAACAGTCAGCGCTTTCTTAATGCACCCAGTGGCCCGAGCGCTGCCGCGGCGGGCCTTCTTCACCGTCCACGCGCGGGCGGGTCATCGCTGCCAGTTCGTCTTCGGTCGGCGCGTTCTGGCGCCAGTACTCGCCGACGGCATTGAGCACCTCGGGCAACTGGCCCAGGCACTCGTCGTACTCCTCGTCGGTGAGCTTCTCGAACTCGGCATCGGCCTGGAGTACGCCTTCATCCACGGCAAGGGCCATGATCGGGCCGAGCAGCTGCATCAGGTTCGGGTCCTCGGYCAGGCGGTTTTCCCAGAGCTGTGCGCGCATGTCGATGCCGCGACTGAAGCCTTCACACCAGCCGGCGGCAGAGAGCATGGGACCGTCTTCGGTGTCGATCTCACCGAGGATGGGCTCATAGGCATCGACGTCGAGTTCAGCGCTGATGGAATCGTTGAGCTTGGCTAGCAGGGCGAGCAGCCGGTTCCCTTCGTCCTCGTCCTCGAAGGCGTCATGCAGGATCTCGTGCAGCCACTCTTCCGGCTTCACTTCGAGCGGCCCGATGGCGATCGCCGAGAGAAGGCCATGCAAGCCGTCGAGCATCAGGTCGCCGTCGCCACCGTGCATCCGCAGGTAGGTATCGAGGACTTCGAGCTCGGCGTCATCCAGCGAGCTGGGCCATTCGGACTTGGGTGTGTTCAAAGCATCAACTCCAGCGCGACGGGCGCGTGGTCGGACGGTTGCTCCCACTTGCGCGGGGCCTTGTCGATGATCGACGAGGTTACCGACGATTTGAGCGCATCGCTGATCAAGATGAGGTCGATCCGCAGGCCCATGTTGCGGCGGAACCCGGCCTGGCGGTAGTCCCACCAGCTGAAGAGACCGGCTTCGTCGTTGAACATGCGAAAACTGTCGTGAAGGCCGACATCGAACAGCGCCTGCAGTGCCGCGCGCTCGGGCGGGGAGCAGAAGATGTCTTCGCCCCAGGCCACGGGGTCGTATACGTCGCGGTCGTCGCGGCAGATGTTGAAGTCGCCCAGCACGACCAGCTTCGGATACTTCAGGATCTGCTGCTCGAGGAAGTCGCGGACCTTCGCCAGCCAGTGCAGCTTGTAGGTGTACTTCTCGTCACCCAACGCCTTGCCGTTGACCACGTACAGATTCACGACACGGATATCGCCGACGGTGGCTGCGAGGATCCGACGCTGCGGATCGTCCAGGCCCTCGATATCGGTGACGACATCGCTCAGCTCACCGCGCGCGAGGATAGCCACGCCGTTATAGGTCTTCTGACCGGAGAAGACAGCCTGATAGCCCATGGCCGCGATCTCGTCGACGGGAAACTTGTCATCGGTGAGCTTGGTTTCCTGCAGCGCGATGATGTCCGGCTGCGCCTCGCCCAGCCATTGCTGGAGATGGGGCAGACGGACCTTCAGCGAATTGACGTTCCACGACGCGATCTTCATGGCGATATTGTAAAGGAACGGCCGCGCGGCGACCCGCGCGGCCTGTGCCTCAGGCCCCCAGGCCGTAGCTCTTCAGCAGTGCATCCGGCCGCGGCTCACGGCCCCGGAAGGCCTTGAACGACTCGAGCGCCGGCCGTGTCGCGCCCACGGCGAGAATCTGCTCGCGGAAGCGCTGTCCGGTCGCACGGTTCAGCACCCCGGCTTCCTCGAACGGCTCGAACGCGTCCGCCGACAGGACCTCGGCCCACAGATAGCTGTAGTACCCGGCCGAGTAACCGCCGGCGAAGATGTGGGTGAAGGCATGCGGGAAGCGCTGCCAAGCCGGTGGGTGCATGACGGCTACTTCGTGGCGCACCTGCTCGAGTACGTCGAGCGGACGGGCGCCCTGCGCGGGGTCGTACTCGAGGTGCAGACGGAAGTCGAACAGGGCGAATTCCAGCTGGCGAACGAGGAATAACCCGGCATGGAAATGCCGCGCATCCAGCATCCGTTGGTAGAGGTCGTCCGGCAGCGGCTCGCCCGTCTCGTAGTGCCTGGCGAACAGGCGGAGCGCCTCGCGATCCCAGGCGAAGTTCTCCATGAACTGGCTCGGCAGCTCCACAGCGTCCCACTCCACGCCATCGATACCGCCGACCGACGGAATATCGACCTCGGTCAGCATGTGATGCAGGCCGTGGCCGAATTCGTGGAAGAGGGTGAGGACGTCGTCGTGCGTCAGCAGCGCGGGAGCCCCATCGGTCGGCGGCGGGAAATTGCAGGTCAGGAAGGCTATCGGCAGTTGTAGGTGGTCGCCGTCACGGAAACGCGACTCACATACGTCCATCCAGGCGCCGCCGCGCTTGCCCGAGCGCGCGTAGAGGTCGAGGTAAGCGCCGGCAAAGATCGAGCCGTCGGCATTCATCACGTCGTAATAGCGCACATCTTTATGCCAGGTGTCGACGTCATCGCGAGGCGCGAAACGGACGCCATACAGGCGCTCGACCACAGCGAACAGGCCGTCGATGGCGCCGGATGCCGGGAAGTAGGGCTTGATCTGCTCTTCGTCCAGTGCGTAACGCTGCTGGCGGAGACGCTCGGAGGCGAAGCCGACATCCCAGGGCTCGAGGTTGTCCAGCTTCAGTTCTTCCGAGGCGAAGCGGCGCAGTTCCTCGAGTTCCTTTTTCGCCACGGGCTTCGCCCGGGCGGCAAGATCGCGAAGGAAGGCGAGTACGACATCGGGCGACGTAGCCATCTTCGTCGCCAGCGATTCCTCGGCGGCATTGGCAAAGCCGAGCAGTTGGGCAGCCTCGTGGCGCAGGGCCACGATCTTCTCGATGCGCTCGGAGTTGTCGAACTTGCCCTTGTCCGGCCCCTGGTCGGAGGCCCGGGTCTGGTACGCGTAGTACACGGCCTCGCGCAGGTCGCGATTCTCCGCGTAGGTCAGCACCGCCTGCACGCTGGGCTGCTTCAGGGTGACCAGGAAGCCGTCGAGCGACTCCTCACGGGCGTATTCGCGCAGCACGGCGCGGCCCGAGGCGGGAATACCCGCCAGGTCACGCTCGTCGGTGATGTGCTTGCGCCAGGCTTCGCTGGCGTCGAGCACCGCGTTTGAGAACTCCGTGGTCAGCTTCGAAAGCTCCACGCCGATCTCGCGGAAGCGACTGCGGGCCGGCTCCTCGAGCGCCACGCCAGACAGACGGAAGTCGCGCAGGGCATGGTCGACGGCGGCACGCGCCGCGACGGGCAGTCCGGCGAAGTCACCGCGATCCGCCACGGCCTGGACGGCGGCGTAGAGATCGCGGTTCTGGCCGACTTCAATCCCATGATCGGTAAGCTTTTCTTCCGCCGCGCCATGGGCCTTGCGCAGGGCTTCGGAGTCGGCCACCGAATGCAGGTGGCTGACCGGTGACCAGGCACGGGACAGCACCTGGTCCAGGCGTTCCTGGGCCAGCATCACATGGTCGAAATCCCGCACGGCGTCGGCGGCGGCAATCCGGTCGATGGCGGCGCGCTGCTCGGCGATGAGGCTGTCGATGGCCGGCTCGATGTGTTCCGGACGGATCGCCGAGAACGCCGGCAAGCCGTTGGGGTCGAGAAGGGGATTGGTGCTGCTGTCCATCGGTGATCTCCTGTCAGGCGTCCAGCGTGGTGTTGCGGCCCGGTCAAATCAAGCCAGGTAGTCGTCTTTCAGGCGCACGTAGTTGGCCGCCGAGTAGTACAGCTGCGCCACCTGCGCGTCGCTGAGCACCCTGACCATCTTCGCCGGGTTGCCCAGCCAAAGCTCTCGCTCGCCGACCACCTTCCCGGGCGGGACCACCGCGCCGGCGCCGACGAAGCCGTTCTTCCTGACAACGGCGCCATCCAGCACGGTGGCATGCATGCCGATGAGGCAGCCGTCCTCGATGGTGCAGGCGTGGATAACGGCGCCGTGGCCGATGGTCACATCCTCGCCGATGATCGTCGGGAAGCCGCCGGGGGTGTACGGCCCGTCGTGGGTCACGTGGATGATCGCGCCGTCCTGCAGGTTGCTGCGGGCGCCAATGCGGATGTGGTGGACATCGCCCCGGGCGACGGCGCCGGGCCAGACGGAGGCGTCGTCGCCGAGCTCCACGTCACCGATGACGGTGGCCGCGGGGTCGACATAGACCCGCGCGCCGAGGCGGGGATGGATGCCCTTGAAGGGCCGGATCGAGGTAGGCATGGCGCCATTCTAATCGGTCGCGCCACGCCCACCGTGGGCATTACATGAACGCGCCGCCCACGATACGGCCGTCGGCGTCCATCTTCGGGAAGTAGCGGCTGTGGTTCTGGCGCATTTCTCGGGTGGTCATCATGTCCGGGGTGACCAGCATGACGTCCGGGTAGGCCGCGTGGAACTGCTCGGGGGTGGGCTTTGTGGCGATAAAGGCATCGAAAGCCTTCATGTCAGTGACGAAACCCGCCGTCGGCTTCGGCTGCGCGGCCGGCCCGGTCTGCGGCGCGGTCTGGCAGGCCACGAGGGCAGCGCCACCGAGCACGGCGGTGAAAAAGAGGATGGCGAGACGATGCATGGCGAGGCTCCTTGCCTGGGGGAGCCCGATTATGGCGCGACAAACGGCTCTGGACGATGAACGCCGTTGCGTCTGCCGGGTTTGTGCACCGGTAAATAAGGCGGCCGCGATAACGACGCGGCCGCCGGCCTTACTTAGTGGAAGCTGCCGCCGACAATGCGGCCGTGCGCGTCCAGCTGCGCGAAGTAGCGGCTGTTATCCGTGCGCATTTCCATGGTCGTGACGTCACCCGGGAGGACGAGGCCCACGCACGAGTAGGCCGCGCGGAATTCGACCGGCGTCGGCTTGCCGGCGATGAACTTGTTGAATGCGTTGCTCTCAACGGTGCAGCGCACTTCGTTGCCGCCATGGATCTGGGCCGTAGCCGCGACCGGGGCGGCGACGAGAAGAGCGAGGGCGAGCGGGCGGAGGTACTTGTTCATGATCAGGCTCCTTGCCTTGATGGATAGGTATGGCGTGCCGTCGCTGACACGCGGTACGACTATCACCCGAAAAGCCCCGCAAAAACCTGAATTCGCCTAGCCGTTTCGCCTACGGATTGCGTCAGCTTTCGCCTCGTCTTCGGCCGTGACGACCCGTTGCTGGGCATCGAGCTTCGCGCCCAGGATGATCAGCGTGTAGTTGGTCGGATCGTAGTCGCGCAGCAACGCGATCTCTCGGCGCGCCTCTTCCAGCTCGCGACGATTGATCTGTCGTTCGATCTCCTGCGATGCGAACGGCAGTGTCTCGCGCAAGGCATCCTGCGCCGTCGCGTTCTTCGGATCGAGCTGGCTGACGCTGAGGTAGTACTCGTAGGCGTTGTTGCCCTGCGGCGCCACGAGGCGCCCTTCCTTCGTGGCATCGCGCGCCAGGCCGAGGAGGATATCGATTTCCGGCGCCGCACCGGACGACGGGCCGGCATCGCTGCTCAACGTGCCCGAGGCGTCGGTGGAGGATGTCGCCTGGTGGCTGCGAAACGCGACGACGCCAACGATGACCGCAAGTGCGGCCACGCCAACGGCAATAGCTAGAACCGTGCGTCGGGGAAACGCCGCGGTGAGTGTCTGGGACATGGGGGTGGTTCCGTGGCGCACCCGCAACCAGGCCGTCCCCCTGTTGGACGACCCCAGCGGGCTTGTCATCTTGGCGGCGAAATGTTGCAGCGACGTTGCGGTCGTCGCGGATCGCAAGAAATTGCCTTTGACGCACATCTGTCATTTAGACGGCCAAATGTGACTGCGGTCATGGTTCGTGCCGATGCACAGGACTACGGTGGCCCGACTGATCGCCCTGAAGACGTGGCATTGAGGGGGGAGRCCTGATGCAGGGAGCTCGGTGGGGATACAGCACTCACGCAAGGGAGTAGACACAATGTCACGCAGGTTCACACCCTGGCTCGCATTCGCGAGCCTGACGGCAGGCTATGTCCTGTCGTTACCCGCCCCGGCGACCGATTTGCAGCAGGCGGCACGCGCGCTGCAGCCAACGGCCGCCGCGCGCATCACGACCAAGGTCGAAAACACATCCACGTTCGCACTACCCGGTACGACACCCCGAGAGGCCATGGCCCAGTACGATGCCGGGGCGATGTCGGCGGGGGATACGGTAAACGACATCACCCTCGTACTGAAACGCGACGACGACCACGAGAACGCATTCCGCTCGTACCTCTCGCGCCTCAACAATCCGGCATCACCCGACTTCCACCACTGGCTGACCGCGGCCCAGCTCGGCGACCGGTTCGGGCCCTCGGCGCAAGACGTGAAGACGGTGCAGCAGTGGCTACGCTCGCAAGGCATGACGGTATCGGCCATTTCCAGCGACCACATGCGTATCGTGTTCTCGGGTCCGGCCAGCGCCGTGGCGAAGGCCTTCGGCACTTCGTTGCATCACTACACGGTGAACGGCGAGAAGCATTTCGCCAACAGTACCCAGACGCGCATTCCCGCGTCGCTTTCGCCGGTTATCCGCAGCGTGGCGCTGCATGACTTCTTCCCGAAGCCACAGCACACGGCGCTGATGCACAGCACRTTCGATCGCAAACATGGCAAGTGGAGCACGGCCGACGCGGCGAAGCCCGCGTTCACCGTACCACCGGGCACGAGCGATCCGAACATCACCTACGACATGGTGCCGGCCGATTTCAACCAGGTCTACAACGTGAAGTCGCTGTGGGATCGGCGCAATGCATTGCGCGGGGCAGGACAAACCGTCGTCGTACTGGAGCGCACCAACGTGCTTCCCGATGACGTCGCGCGTTTCCGCAACGCGTTCCTCCCTGCCGATGCGAAAGGCAGCTTCAGCATCCTGCATCCGCTGGATGGTGGTGTCGCCTGCGCCGACCCCGGCGTGAACGGCGACGAAGGCGAAGCCGCGCTCGATGCCGAGTGGGCCGGTGCGGCTGCACCGGACGCGAACATCGTGCTCGCATCGTGCGCCGATAACGGGGCCACCTTCGGCCCGTTCACGGCGGCCGCGCGCCTCCTCGAAGGCGGTCCCGACGGAAGCCTCCCTCCGTCCATATGGAGCCTGAGCTACGGCGCGTGCGAGTCCGGTGATCCGAGCGACGCCTTCACGGCGGACGCGATCTGGTCGTCCGCCGCGGCCGAAGGCGTGACCGTGTTCGTCTCCACCGGAGACGGCGGTTCAACGCAATGCGACCAGGGTGCGTTGTTCTGGTCGACCTCGGGTGCCGCGGTCAACGGGTTGGCGTCGTCGCCCTCATCGGTAGCCGTGGGCGGTACGGACTTCAACGACCGTGGCCAGCAGTCTACTTACTGGACCACGACGAACCTGCCCTATTACCAGTCCGCCATCAGCTATATCCCGGAAATGACCTGGAACAACAGCTGCGCCAGCAGCCATCTCTACACCCTGCTCGGCTACAAGGACGGCATCACGGCGTGCAACGACAGCGTCGGGCGCGGTCAGGACTTCCTGCAGGTCGGCGGTGGCGGTGGTGGCCCCAGTGGCGTCTTTGCGCAGCCGGAGGAGCAGATCGGCCTGAATGGTTCCATCAATCACACCTCGCGAACGTTGCCGGACGTGTCGCTGTTCTCGGCCAACGGCATCTTTGGCCATGCGCTGGTGTTCTGCATGTCCGATGCGGATAACGGCGGTACGGCTTGCGACTTCAGCAATCCGGACAGCGTGTTCGCCAATTCGGCAGGTGGCACCTCGTTCGCCGCACCGGCGATGGCCGGCGTGCAGACGCTGATCAACCAGGCCGCCGGCGACCGCAGCGGTAACGTGCTCCCTGCGTTCTACGGCATCGCCGCACGCCAGTTCGGCACCGTCGGCTCGCCGAACACGAAAAGCCTTACCGCGTGCAACGCCAGCAACGGCGCGACGATCGGCACGGACTGCGTGTTCAACAACGTCACCGAAGGCGACATCGTCCAACCCTGCGCTACCGGTACGCTCAATTGCGACACGGGCCGCAAGCTCAATAACATCGTCGGCATCGTTGAAGGGGGCGATCCCACCACCAACGCCCTGGTGCCGGCCTGGAAGAGCAATGTCGGCTACAGCCTGGCGACCGGTCTGGGTACGATCAACGCGGCCAACCTGGTCGACGCCTTCCTCGGCTGGGGTGCACCGGCCAAACGTGGCTACGCCGCATCGGCGGACTTCCTCTCGCTCAACAACCTGTTCACCAACGACGGCTACAGCGACTTCGCCTATGTCGATCCCACGCAGGGAGTGCTCCACTCGGTAGCGATGAAGGGTGCGGTGAGCCTGTATGACGAAACCCAGGCAATCGATCCCAGCCTGACGGTGGCCGCCTTCGGTGACCTGATTCCGGGCCTGGATGCGCTTTCGCTGAAGTCGGGCGAGATCGTCCTGCTAGGCGCCGACAACCAGGTCAATGTCTGGGTCTCGACCGGTACCGGCGGTTACTACACCTTCGTGGTCAACCATGTCGTCCCGGCTACGTGGAAGCTTCTCGGCAGCGGCGTCAACGACGCCAGCGGCACGCAGAAGCTGGTCTGGTTCGACACGGCGACATCGCAGATCGTCTGGTGGTCGCTGGACCTGGATCCGACCACGCAGAACGACATCATCGTCACCGCCGAGTCCGCACCGATCGATGGCGTTGCCGGTGCCACGCCCACCCTGGCCGACGCCAACGGCGACGGTTACACGGACCTGGTCTGGACCCGCGCCGACAACACCTCGCTGGCGCTGTGGATCGCCGACCAGCGAGGCAACTTCGTTGCGCATGCCTTGCCGGATCGCCCGGTGGGCGCGACGCTCTACGGCGTCGGTGATATCGACGGCAATGGGACCACCGACCTGATCTGGACGGATACGACCAACGCTCAGGTCAGTTGGTGGACACTGGACAGCTTCCGCGTCATCGCGAAGAAGAGCCGTGCCATCCCCGCGGGTTACACGCTGGCCAGCATCGGCGACTTCGACGGCGACGGCCTGGCCGACCTGCTCTGGCGCAACGCGAACAACCGCGTGTTCGAGTGGCAGGGCACCGGTACCGGCTTCACCTCGTTCAAGGTGGCCGATGCGTGGGGTACCGCCCTCGTGCTGGCCAAGCAGGACATCGTGCCGGCTAACCGATTCCAGGGTAGTCGCCGCGTGGCTTCCGCACCGTAAGGCATGACGACGGGTCGGCCCCCGGCCGGCCCGTCACCTTGCATCAGGCCGTGAACGGCTATCTCGGCCAGTGACTTCCCCTGCCAACCCGCCACCGCGCTAGGTTTGAGCAAGCCACACGCATCCGGCCACGCTTGAATGGGCCCACTACCCAGGAAAGGAATGCCGTAATGATCTTCGTCCTTGCTCTTCTCATCGGCGTCGTCGCCGGTCTGCGCGCCATGATGGCTCCGGCTGCCGTGGCCTTCGCTGCCCGCTTCGGCGGCCTTGCGCTCGCCGGAACACCGCTGGCCTTCATGGGCTACGCATGGACACCGTGGGTCCTCGGGATCGCCGCCGTTGGCGAACTGATCACCGACCAGCTGCCATCCACGCCGAGCCGGAAGATCCCGGTCCAGTTCGGTACCCGTGTGGTCACGGGCGCCCTGTCCGGCGCCTGCATCGGCGCCGCACACGATGCGCTGGTCATCGGCCTGGTCGCCGGCGCCATCGGTGCCGTCCTTGGCACGCTGGGTGGTTCGGCATTGCGCACGAAGATGGCCGCCGCGTTCCGGAGCGACCGTCCGGCGGCCATCGTCGAAGACATCGTGGCGATCGCCCTTGCCGTGCTGGTCGTCGCCTCCGCCTGATTTCCGACGGTGTGCCGTCGTCAGAACTTCGCGTTGAGGTTCACGAAGTACTGGCGCGGCGCACCGGCCATCAGGGTCTGGTTGTAACCGTCCGGGTCGGAGGCGACGTAGCCGTTCGTGCCGGTAGACGCGAAGTAGCGCTTGTCGAACAGGTTGGTCACGTTGAAGCCGATGCTCATTTCCTTCAGCACCGAGAGATTGCCGATGTCGTAGGCGAGACCGGCATCGACCACCCAGTACGACGGTACGGACGAATCGTCGGTGTAGGTGATATAGCGACGACCGGTGTACTTGCCTTCGACGTTGGCGCGCCAGCCCGCGATCTCGTAGCTTACCGAGCTGGAGAACATCGTCTTCGGTACGCCAACCACGTACTTGCCCGCCGTGTGGACGGTGCCCGAGTTCTGGTAGTCATCCTGGTACTTGGAATTGTTATACGAGAACGAATTGAGCCAGCTCAGTCCCTGTAGCGGCTTCCACAGGAACGCCACGTCTGCACCGCGGCTCTTCACGTCGCCCACGTTGTTCAGCGACGCGGCGCAGGTCACGACCGCCGGGCAAGGMGTCGTTGCCAGCAGGCGATTCTCGAAGCGCGTGTAGAAGAGGCCCAGCGAGGCCTCGAAGGTTTCGCCGTGCGCGCGATAGCCGGTCTGCCAGGTCTGCGACTCTTCCGGCTTCAGGTGATCCTTTGCCGCATCGAACGCTGCCTGTGACGTGCTGAAGGGCGTGATGCCAAAAGCGGAGATGTTCTTCGCATACGAGGCGTAGACGTCCTGGTTGGCATCGAGCTTGTAGTCGATACCGGCCTGCGGCAGGAAGCCCTTCTTCGCGCGCATCTGGCCCTGCGCGAACGCGGTGGTCGGCACCAGGGAGGTCGCGTCGGTGGTCACGCGCAGCGACTTCGCGCCGAAGTTGATCGTCAGCTGGTCGTCGAGCAGGTGGATCGTGTCCTCCGCGTAACCCATGCGCGTCTTGGTTTCGTAGTGCTGCAGGAAGGCCCGCAGGAACGGATCCTGGTCGTTATAGACCGTGTACAGCGCCGTGTACTGGCCATTCAGCGTGAAATAGTTGCGCTCCTGATTGGTGTTCGAATTCTCGCCCCAGATACCGACCTCAATGTCGTTGTTGCCGAGGTTGAACTTCAGCGCCGAAGTAATGCCGTAACGATCCAGCCCATAGTCGGTGGTACGCATCGAGATGGGCATGGTCGGCGAGGATGCCTGGTACGGCGTGGCCCACTGACCCTCGCCGCGATCGGCGTGGTAATAGCCCGTGGTGTCGAGCGTGGCACCGCCGAGATTGAACGAACCCGACAGCCCGGTCAGCGTGTCACGACGAATGCCGCCGCCGGCATAGTAGGTCGCGTCGCCCTTGTCGTAGTTGGCGGGAAGCCCATTGAGCGAGGCCGGGTACTGCCCCTTGCCGTTCAGTGCGTTGGCGATCTGCACGGCCGAGTTCCAGTCCGGCTGCAGGTAGTCCCAGTTCCAGCCCAGCACGCGCTGGCTGGTCAGGGACAGATCCATGTAGTCGTATTCCTTGCGCTTGCTGCTGTCCACGAAGAGGCTGATGCGGTTGCCGTCGCCCCACTGGTACAGCGCCTTCAGGTTGGCCTGGTTCGACTTCTGGTCGCCGAAGCCCTTCCACTTGTCCGTATCGGCGTTGGCGAACGACGCGTATACGGAGAAGCCGTGGTAGTCACCGGAGTCGACGCGGACGAAGGTCCGGTGCGTGGAGTCGGAGCCGAGCACCTGGTTCAGGCGCACGCCCGGCGTCATGTCCGGATCGGCCGAATAGAACTGCACGGTACCGCCAAGGTTCGTGTTCGACGCGGTACCCAGCGCGCCGGCGCCCTGGGCGAGTTCCACGGTGGCGAGATTCTCGGTGGTGATGGCGCGCGTGACCTGAAGGCCGTCGGTCACGCCGTAGCCCATGGTGCCGAGCGGAATCCCGTCGAGGGTAAAGCCGAGGCGGGACTGGTCGAAGCCGTGCAGGGTGATCTGCGTCGACCACTCGTAAGCGCCCCAGGGATCGGCGGACTGGAACTGCACGCCCGGCAGCTTATCGAGTGCTTTCAGCGCGCTGGTTCCCGGCGTCTGCTGCTTGGTGATCTCCTCGACGCCGATGCTCTGGATCTGTCGCGTTTCACCCGGCGCAATCACCGACACGGCGTCTAGCTGCTTCGCGTCCTTCGTGGTCGCGGCGGTGTCGGCCGCCGGTGCCGCCTTGTCGTTGTCGTTGTCGGCGGCGTGGACGAAACCGGCATGCAGCGAAAGCGCAAGCGCGGTGGCGAGGGCGGTGCGACGAAGCGAAGCACGTGCGAACGTCATCGGGTCGATCCCCTGGAGGTGTAAAACCAGGGAGAGTCGCGGATACGCATGTATCGTCGTTTACTTACAGATGACGGCTGGTTGACGGTGGTTGAAAACGTGATGCCGGTGCCTTCGCGGCTTTTTTGTCCAACGCGCAGCTTTCGTCCAAAACCACTTCGGACTTCTGGACGTCCGTAAGCTGTAACGTTTTCCGAAACGCGCTACAGTCCAACGTCAGTCTTCCGGCCGCGTTGTCATGATCGATTGGACCGCCATCACCACCGTTCTTTCCGTGTACGTCGTCGGCGTCGTGCTGCCGGGCCCCAACTTCGTGGCCGTCGCGCACAAGGCCGCCTCGACGACAACGCGCGAGGCACTGGCCCTGGTCGCTGGCGTCGTCGTGGTCAACCTGTTCTGGGCAAGCTGTTCCATCCTGGGTATCGGCATCGTCTTCGCGACCTTCCCATGGATCGCCCTGGCTGTGAAGGTCATTGGCGCCAGCTACCTGATCTGGTTCGGCGGGCGCCTGATCTCCAAGGCCGGCAGCGCCAGCGCCGCACGGATTTCCAGCGGGGGGCGCAGCCTGGGTCAGGCTTTCCGCACCGGCGTCGCGACCAACATCGCCAACCCGAAGTCGATGGCCTTCTATGCGGCCGTCTTCGCCGCCGCCGCGCCGAAGCACGTCTCGAGCCCCACGTTCGTCGGCATGCTCGCCACTGTAGCGATCGTCGCCGCGGCCTGGTACGGCATCGTTGCCCTCGTGTTCGCGACACCGAGCGTTGCCGCGCGTTACCGACGCGGCAAAGCGTGGATGGATCGCGTCTGCGGCGCCATGATCGTCGCGCTCGGGATTCGCCAACTGGTTCGCTGAAAAGACCCGGTCATACCGACAGCCTAGGCTGTGTCATGAGCAGGAGCTTCCGATGAATGTCGCTGTCCGTCTCGTCTGGCCCACCGTCGCGCTGCTGGCGCTGGCGGGCTGTGCCAGCGCACCTACCACGCCCGTGAACGTCGCAGCAGCACCGGTCGCGCCGATCGCCGTGTCCTGCCAGACCGATGCGATTACCGACCAGCCGTGCATCGCGGCTGCCCGCAAGCGCTGTAGCGCACCCACCGTGGACACCATTCGTCTGGTCCTGGCAAAACAGGTACCCGCCGACGCGCAGGACACGCAGAAGACCGTTTACGAGTACCAGGCGACGTACGCGTGCCCGGCGCAGCCCGTGGCCACGGTGCCCTGAGCGACCCCGTCACGCTGGAACGTAGGTCAACCTGCAGAACCTCTCAGTGGGTGGCCGTCGCCCGCTCCAGGCCGGTGATCCAGTCCATTGCGTAATCCCGATCCGGTCCGCACATCTCCGCATCGGGCCGCAGGCCGCCGCAAACCGTCGGCCGTTCCGGCCGACCGAAGATCGCGCAACGGTTGTCGTCGGTCAGCTGCACGCAGCGCACGCCCGCCGGCTTACCGTGAGGCATGCCGGGGATGGGCGAGCTGATGGAGGGCGCGATGCAGCAGGCACCGCAGCCCATGCGGCAGGACAAGGACATGGTCATGACCGGGTGGGCGTCAGAACCTCTGGCGCAGGAGGTTGTAGACAGGATCCGTATCCGGCCGCGTACCGTGCCAGCGCTCGAACGCATCCGCGGCCTGTTCCACCAGCATGCCGAGGCCGTCGCGGAAGTAGCGCGTACCTGCCGCGGTGGCCCAGCCTTTGAAGTCCGCTGCGGCAGCCCCGTAACAGAGGTCGTAGCAGGTGCTGTGGTCCTGCAGGATCGACATGGGCAGGTCGAACGTGCCGCCGATGACGCCGATCGAGGTGGCGTTGACGACGAGATCGAAGCACTTTCCCGTCAGGTCGTCCCAATACCGGGTATGGCAGCGGGCGGGCTCGCCGATGGCGTCGGCCAGTTCGTCGGCGCGCTCCGGCGTGCGGTTGACGATGGTCAGCGTCTCGACGCCTGCATCGAGCAGTGCCCAGGCGACGGCGCGTGCGGCGCCGCCGGCGCCGAGGAGGAGGGCATCGTGCCCGCGCAGGTCGAGCGCGTGACGTTCCGTGATATCTCGGACGAAACCGCTGCCGTCGGTGTTGTGTGCCTGGAGCTTGCCGCCAATCAGGGGGGTGAGCGTGTTGGCCGCGCCGGCGCGGACGGCCGCCTCCGAACGCTCCTGCGCCACGTTCAGGGCAGCGCGCTTGTGCGGCATGGTCACGTTGGCCCCGAGGCCGCCTTCGGCGAAGAAGCGGCGAACGGCCGGTTCGAACTGGTCCGGCGCGGCATCGATGGTCTCGTAGCTCAGGCGGATGCCGAGTTGTTCGGCAAAGGCCTGGTGGATCTGCGGGGACAGCGAATGCGCGATCGGATGACCGAACACGGCAAAACGGTGCGCTTCAGCGCTCATGGACACTCCTGGATCGACGCCGGACCGAATCCGCCCGGTACGCCAATTCTAACGCGGCCTACTGATAACCGGGCTTGCCGACATCGTCGGCAGACTGCGGAACGCGGCGCATCTGCTCGACCGGGAAACCCTGCTGGCGGGCGATGTCGATCAGACGCTGGTAGACGGCATCGTCCATGGTCCGATCCTTCGACATGATCCAGAGCAGTTTGCGTGAGGGTAGGCCCACCATGCTGACGCGGTAGTCATCGGACAGGGCGAGGATCATGTAATCGGAGCGGAACGGCCATAGCAGCTGTACCTTCCAGCGGCTGGCGTCTTTCGGATCGGGCAGCCACGCCTTGCCGTGCCAGGTCTTCGCGGGCTGATCGAAGCCTTTCCGGTAGTGGTAGATGTTGTCGATCTGGCCGTCCGGCCGTAGCGAGTACTCGTCCGCCGTGGCCACCTTGCCGCGCTCGGCAAAGTTGGGAATGTTGCCCACGACGTACCAGGTACCCATGTAGCGGGGCAGGTCCACGGGGCCCACGGTCTTCAGCGGGGCATCGGCGGCGCATCCGGCCGTGGTCATGCCGGCGGCGAGGAGGAGGACCAGCGAGAGTCGGTTCATGGAGGCAGCGTGGTCGGCTGGGCGTCACGGTGGGGTCAACGGGTCGCGATCCCTGAGACGGGGGGTGCCTAGCCTGAGTTCACCGACACCGCGCTCCCGCCCACCACGCCGCCGCTTTCCGGAGTTACGCCATGAACGACACGCTCTCGCCCCGCCGCGTTCGCGCCCTGATCGCCATGGCCTGGCTGGCCGTGGGCACCTTGCTACTGTTGGTGACGCCGCTCTCGGCGCATAGCGAGTCGCTGGGCTGGACGCCGGCGTTCTGGCTGACGCTGGCGCCGGCCAGCGTGCTGGTGGCAATGAAGCCGGGGCTACCGCTGTCGCTGCTGGCGTCCCTTGTGGGAGCCGCTTCAGCGGCGATGGGGTGGCTGCCTGGGTCCGGCCCGCTGCCGCGGGATCGCCGATGAATCGGCTCCTACAAAAGCCTGGGCATCAGGTTTTTATGCCCAGGCGCTTGAGTTCGAGGCGGCGCAGGAACTCCTGCATGATGCGCAGGTAGAGGTCCTCGCCCAGGTAACCGTCCTCGACGCCGGCATCGATCGACGGATTGTCGTTTACCTCGATGACCACGGGTCTGTCACCGACCTGCTTGAGGTCGACGCCGTAGAGACCGTCGCCGATGGTCTGCGTCGCCTTCAGCGCCAGCTTGACGACTTCGGCAGGCGCCTCCCGCACGGGCACCGTACGGAATCCGCCGGATTTGGCCGTGCCCTTGGCGCCGTGGTTGTAGATCTGCCAGTGACCGCGCGACATGTAGTACTGACAGGCATAGAGCGGCTCGTGATTGAGCACGCCGATGCGCCAGTCGAACTCGGTGTACAGGTATTCCTGCGCAATCAGCAACGCGCTGTGCGAGAACAACTCCGCCGCGGCCTTCTCCAGCGCTTCGCGCGTCTCCACCTTGACCACGCCCCGAGAGAACGAACCATCCGGAATCTTCAGCACGATGGGCAGGCCCAGGCGATCGGGCAGTTCGCGCACGCGCCTGGCGTCGTCGCGGTAGATGATCTCCGTGATCGGCGTGGCGAGCTTGCGTGCCACCATCAGATCATTAAGGAAGATCTTGTTCGTGCAGCGCAGGATCGACGTGGGGTCGTCCATCACCACCATGCCTTCCTTTTCCGCGCGGTGCGCGAAGCGATAGGTGTGGTTGTCGCTGGCCGTGGTTTCGCGAATGAACAGGCCGTCGTATTCGGCGAGGCGCTGGTAGTCGTTCTTGCCGATCGGGTCGACCTCGATACCCAGGTGCTTGCCTGCTTCGATGAAGTGCTTCAGCGCCTTCTTGTTCGAAGGCGGCATGCTTTCGTTCGGGTCGACCAGCATGGCGATGTCGTATCGGAAGCGGCGTCGCGCCTTGGGCTTGCGCCAGAGCTTCTTGGAAAACTTGTCCAGCGCCTGGGCGAAGGCGTCTTCCTGGGCGTCGTCCAGCGTGTGCAGGCCCACGGGTTTGATCGACGAGACCTGCCACACACGCTCGCGCTCGAACTCGATGCGCATCAGCGGGCAGGGGAACATCTCGAAGATCTGCCTCGCAAGATCCTGCAGGTCTTCATAAGCGGTCTCGCCGAAGTAGACGAGCACGCCGAAGTCGGTGGTGTCACGACCACCCGCCGGCAGGAAGTTCGCCAGTTTCTGGTTGAGGTCGTCGATGTCCAGGCCGTAGAGGGAACGACGGCGCAAGTCGTTCACCGTGCGCACCGAGGGGATCACCTTGTGGCCGCGCGCTTCCGCCAGCAACGACACGTAGTAGCCGGTGCCGAGGTACTTGTAGCTGCGGCAAAGGTTGATGACGTGCGTGCGCTCGTCGTCGCCACCCACCGGCTCACGGAGGTAGTCCATGGCGCTGACGACATCGGCGGATGGGTAATAGGAGCCCCAGTCCGAGGCTTTTTCCACGACGATGACGAGCCGGCTCATGAGACCTCGACAGACGACGAATACCTGCGCGGCGACTCCACCTGGAGTCGTTTGTTTCGTCGGTGGCGCAGTGTGGTCCTCCGGTGCCGCGGCGCACAAGCGCCAGCGATGAAGCCTGTTTAAACGAATTCATGAAAAAGTCATTGATCGACCCGGGCCCGAGGTCTACAGTGCCGCGCTTGCCGATTCTCCCCGTCCGGCTCCGCAGCCGTCATCCCCTCGCGCCGGAGTTCCCAAAGCGCATGCGTCCACCCCCGGTTACCGCTGCGGTTCGCGTTCGTCGCGCCGAGGTCAGCGATCTAGACGATCTGGTCGCCCTCGAGGAATCGAGCTTCACCCAGGACCGCCTCAGCCGCGCCCAGTACCGCAAGCATCTGGATAGCGAAAGCGCGCTGGTGCTCGTTGCCAGCGCGAATCATCGCCGCTTCCTCGGCACGGCGGTGGTGTTCTTCCGTAAGGGCAGCACCGTCGCGCGCCTGTATTCCCTTGCTACCAAGCCCCAAGCCCAGGGCAAGGGCGTGGGATCGGCGCTGGTCGTTGCCTCTGAGGATACGGCCCGCTCGCGCGGCTGCCGTGCGCTGCGGCTCGAAGTGCGCAAGGACAACGACGTGGCCATTCGTCTCTACGAACACCTGGGCTACCGGATCATCGGCGAGTACGCGCGCTACTACGCCGACGGTGCGGATGCCCTGCGCTTCGAAAAGCCGCTCTGAGTACCGCGGGGCTATACTGGCCGCCGTTTACGGGGAATCGCCCATGCGCCGACTGATCCTGCCGTTCGCCATCGCCGCTACCGCCGCGCTTTCCGGTTGTGGCCAGAAGGGTGACCTGTTCTTGCCCCCGCCGCCGGCGCCGGGTACGACAGCCAATCCACAGGGCGTGCATCCCGCCGCCGCCTCGACGGTGGAGGGCCCCGCACGGGCCACCAGTACCATCACCCCGTTCAACTCCGTCATTCACCAGTAACGACGATGCCCAACCGCTTCACCAAGATGCATGGGATCGGCAACGACTTCGTCATCGTGGACTGGCGCGAGGACGCGGGGCGAACGCCTAACGCGGCCCGCATCGCCGCCCTGGCCGATCGACACACCGGCGTCGGCTTCGACCAGCTGATCAGCATCGAGCCGGCGCGGGATCCCTCCTGCGAGTTCTACTACGGCATCTGGAATGCGGATGGTTCGCCCTCGGGCCAGTGCGGCAACGGCGTGCGCTGTGTCGCCGCGTGGCTGTTCCGCGACGGGGTGATCGAACGCGACACCGATGTTCGCCTGGAAAGTCCCTCCGGACCGGTCACGGTGCGGGTACTGGATGAGGGCCGCGTGGTGGTCGACATGGGCGAGCCGGATTTCGATCCAGCCTCCCTGCCGTTCGATGCACCCGCGCCGGCCGCGACATACACCCTGGAAGTCGTCGGCGAGCGGATCACCTTCGGCGCCGTCTCGATGGGCAATCCGCATGCGGTCGTCTTCGACGATGACCTTGCCGATCCGCGAATCGACCTGCTCGGCCCGGCGCTGACGGCCCACCCCGCGTTCCCGCAGGGCGTGAATGTCGGCTTCGCCCAGCGCCTCGGACCCGATCGCATCCGCCTGCGCGTACATGAACGCGGCAGCGGCTGGACCCGCGCCTGCGGCACCGGCGCCTGCGCCGCGGCGGCGGTGGCCCAGTCGCTGGGCATGGCCGCCCCGGTTGTGCACGTTGAACTCCCCGGCGGCACCCTCACCATCGAATGGCACGGCCCCGGCCACACGCTGTGGATGACCGGCCCTGCCGCCTTCGTTTTCGAAGGCGAAGTGTGACGTTCGCACGCGAACGGGGCACACTCGCTCTAAACAGGAAGCACACCCCATGACCGACACCGCGATCGACGGCGACATCAAGCCAGCCACCGTGGCGTCCTACCTGCGGCGACACCCGGATTTCCTCGCCGATTACCCCGAACTGGCCAACGCGCTCACCCTGCCCAGCAGCAACGGACCGGCGGCATCGCTCGCCGTGCACCAGCTGCGCGGCCTGCGTGACAAGAACGCCGAGCTGGAAACACGGCTGAAGGAGCTGGCCGCCATCGCTGGCGACAACGAGAAACTGATGCGCCGCGTGCACGGTCTGATGCTTGCGCTGCTCAGCGCGAAGGACATCGAAGAGACCGTGCGCAGCGTGGTCCGTCGCCTGACCGAGGACTTCCAGTCCGAGCGGATTCGCCTGGTTTTCTTCGGCGACCTGGCCGGCCTGCCCGATGAGCCGTGGCTGCTTCGCGAGCCTCGCGGGAGCTCGGGCCTGCCCGAGTTCGCCTCGTTCCTGGAGCACGCCGACCCCGTCGCCGGGCGCCTTGCGCCGGACAAGTTGCATCGCCTGTTCGGCAACGAGGCCCCGGATGTTCGTTCGGCCGCGCTGATGCGCGTCGGGCCGGACGCCTTGCTGGCCATCGGCAGCGCCGACGCCGACCGCTTCCACCCGGGCATGGGCACCCTGTTCCTGGACATGATTTCGACCACCGTCGGCTCGGCGATCGAACGGGCGCGGAAGGCGGCGTGAGCCCGCGCGAGGCCGTCGAGGCCTTCCTTCGGCATTTCTCCGCCGAACGCGCGCCGTCGGTCCACACCCTGGCGGCCTACCGCCGCGACCTCGAAAAGCTGCTTCGTTTCATGGAAGCCGAGGGACTGACGAGCTTCGACGCGCTCAGTCCCGATCGACTTCGCGGCATGATCGCCCGTGAACATCGTGGTGGCCTACAGCCCAACAGCATCCAGCGCCTGCTTTCCGCCTGCCGCACGCTATTCCGTTACCTCACGCGGGAGGGCCAGCTGGCCCACGACCCGGCCGCCGCCGTTCGCGGACCGAAGGTGCGCCGCAAGCTGCCACAGGTGCTGGACGCCGATGAGGCGAAGGAGCTGGTCGAGACGAATCTCGGCGGCACGCTCGCACCGCGCGACTCGGCCATGATGGAGCTGTTCTATTCCAGTGGCTTGCGTCTGTCCGAACTCACCGGCCTGCACTGGGGCGACCTCGATCTCGAGGATGGCCAGGTTCGGGTGCTCGGCAAAGGCAGCAAGACGCGCATCCTCCCGGTGGGCCGTTTTGCGATCACCGCCCTGAAAGCGCTCGCCGCCCTTGGCGGGGCCGGGCCCGAGCAGCCGGTGTTCAAGGGCCGCGGCGGGGCGCCGATCAGCGCCCGTGCCGTGCAGATGCGGCTGGCCAAGCTGTCCAGCGGGCAGACCAAGCGAGTCCATCCGCACATGCTCCGGCACACCTTCGCCAGCCACATGCTGGAGTCGTCCGGCGACCTGCGCTCCGTGCAGGAACTGCTCGGCCACGCTGACATCGCCACCACCCAGATCTATACCCACCTGGATTTCCAGCACCTGGCCAAGGTGTACGACGCGGCGCATCCAAGAGCGAAGCGAAAATAGGTAAACGTAGGAGCCGATTCATCGGCGAATAATGAATAACCCCGCGGCGCAGCCGCGCCCCCTAGGTTGCTTGCCTCAGTCTCCACCGAAGAAAGAGCTCGCCGATGAATCGGCTCCTACCAGGGCACCGCCTACCCCAAGGCTTGCTACCTAAGGCCCCGGCCCCCACGTCTAGCCGACTCCCTAAAGGAACGCGCTATGGAACCGATGCACGCTACGACCATCGTCTGCGTCCGCCGGGGCGACAAGGTCGTCATCGGCAGCGACGGTCAGGTCACCCTTGGCAATACCGTGATGAAGGCCAACGCCCGTAAGGTGCGCCGCCTCGGCAAGGGCGATGTCCTGGCCGGGTTCGCTGGCGCCACGGCTGACGCCTTCACCCTCTTCGAGCTTTTCGAGGAGAAGCTGGTCAAACACGGTGGCAATCTCACCCGTGCCGCCGTGGAAATGGCCAAGGAATGGCGCACCGACCGCCGCCTGGGCCGCCTCGAGGCCATGCTGGCTGTGGCTGACAAGGAGGCCTCCCTGCTGATCTCCGGCAATGGCGACGTGCTCGAGCCCGACCACGGGCTGATCGCGATCGGCTCCGGCGGTCCGTACGCGCAGTCCGCCGCGCTGGCGCTAATGGAGAACACCGAGCTCGATGCACGCACGATCGTGGAGAAATCCCTGAAGATTGCCGGCGATATCTGCATTTATACCAACCACAACACCTCCATCGAGGAGCTCTGAGCCGATGTCCGAACTCACTCCCCGCGAGATCGTCAACGAACTCGACCGTTACATCATCGGCCAGCAGGACGCCAAGCGCGCCGTGGCCATTGCGCTGCGTAACCGCTGGCGCCGCATGCAGCTGGAGCCGGGCATGCGTGAGGAAGTCACGCCGAAGAACATCCTGATGATCGGCCCGACCGGCGTCGGCAAGACCGAGATCGCCCGGCGGCTGGCCACCCTGGCGAACGCGCCCTTCGTGAAGGTCGAAGCGACCAAGTTCACCGAAGTGGGCTATGTCGGCAAGGACGTGGAGTCGATCATCCGCGATCTCGCCGATGTCTCCTACAAGCTGGTGCGCGACCAGGCCAAGAGCCGGGTTCGTAGCCAGGCCGAGGACGCCGCCGAAGATCGTCTCCTGGACGCGCTTCTCCCGCGCCGCCAGGCCGCCACCGGTTGGGACGACACCGGCGCGCAGGCGCCAGCCATCGACAGCGACACCCGCCAGAAGCTCCGCAAGCAGCTGCGCGAAGGCGCGCTGGACGATCGCGAGATCGAACTGGATTTCGCCACCAACGTCGGCGTCGAGATCATGACCCCGCCGGGCATGGAGGAAATGAGCCAGCAGCTGGGCAAGATGTTCCAGAACCTGGGTGGCTCGAAATCGCAGAAGCGCAAGATGACCATCCGCCAGGCGCGCCCGCTGTTGATCGAGGAGGAGGCCGGCAAGCTGCTCAACGACGACGAGCTACGCACCCGTGCGGTGGACCTCGCCGAGCAGAACGGCATCGTCTTCATCGACGAAATCGACAAGGTCGCCCAGCGCTCGGAATGGGGTGGTGCGGGCGTGAGCCGCGAGGGCGTGCAGCGCGACCTCTTGCCCCTGGTCGAGGGCTCCACGGTGTCGACGAAGTACGGCGCGATCAAGACGGACCACATCCTGTTCATCGCCTCCGGCGCGTTCTCGCTGGCCAAGCCTTCGGATCTCATTCCCGAATTGCAGGGGCGCCTGCCGATTCGCGTGGAACTGTCGGCGCTCTCCGTCGACGACTTCAAGCGCATCCTGCGCGAGCCGCACAACGCGCTGACCAAGCAATATGTTGCACTGCTCAACACCGAGGGCGTCACGCTTGAGTTCACCGAGTCCGGCATCGATCGTCTGGCCGAGGTGGCGTTTCAGGTGAATGAGCGTACCGAGAACATCGGCGCCCGCCGCCTGCACACGGTCATGGAACGCCTGTTGGAGCGCATTTCCTTCGAAGCAGCAGACAAGTCCGGCGAAAAGCATGCGATTGACGCCGAATATGTCGACAAGACGCTGTCTTCGCTCGTCAAGGACGAGGATCTGAGTCGTTACATCCTCTGAACAATGAGGGGCCGCCCCTCTGGTAAACTATTGACGTATATGGGCAAGGTTATTCAACTCAAAACCAACGGCCAGCGTGCGAGCCTGCGTGAAGCGCAGGACAGTCAGCAGCTGGTGCGTCTGTGGCGTGACGAACTCGAACACGGCAGCTTCTGCGGCTACGTGGGCGGAGTCGGCCGCGAATTTTTCCTTCTGTGGGTCATCGGCGACGGCGTCAGCTATGACGGCATGTACATCATGCGGCATCGCGACATCTCCGAATTCGAAGCCCCGGACAAGCACAGCACCTTCCTGGAGAAAGCGCTCGCGCTGAAGGGCATCCGCCCGACACCGCCGGCGGATTTCCCGCTGGACGACATCCAGCAGGTGGTCAAGGCCGCCGCTGCGCACGCGCCGGTCATTGGCGTGCATGTCGACAGCGAAGACGAAGCCGAGGTCTGCTACATCGGCCGGCTTGTCAGCGTGGAGGAAGAAGGCTTCAACATGCAGGAAATCACCCCCGATGCGGAATGGCTCACCGAGCCGTCGTTCTTCTCCTGGGACGAGATTTCCACCATCAGCATGGAAGACGCCTACGCCACCTCGCTGCTCGCTGTTGCCGGCGTGCCGCCACCGATCGAACAGGGCGACACCGGCGGCGGCTTCGGCAGCGCGCACTAAACCAAGGCCGTTCTTCTGCTCTCTTGTAGGAGCCGATTCATCGGCGAAGGGTGTTCGCGGCAACATTCGCGCACCCCTCGCCGCAGGGATCGCCGATAAATCGGCTCCTACCGAGCAAGGGCAAGGGCAAGAGCATCGCCGATGAATCGGCTCCTACATTTATTTGATTCAAGGCCACCGGCCCATGTCCCGCCCGCGCCCCCTCGATATCGTCCTGCACTCGGCCTCGCGCATCCTCGAGGTCAGTTTCGACAACGACGAACGGTTCCGACTTCCCTGTGAATATCTCCGGGTGAACTCGCCCAGCGCCGAAGTGCAGGGCCACGGCCCCGGACAGAAGGTGCTCGTGGCCGGCAAGCGCAACGTCGGCATCACCGCGCTCGAACCGACCGGCCACTACGGCGTCCTGATCCGCTTCGACGACGGCCATGCCAGTGGCATCTTCGGTTGGGACACGCTGTACGACCTCGGTCGCGCCTACGACACGTCGTGGCCCGCTTACCTCGCTGAGCTCGAGGCCAAGGGCCTCTCCCGGTAAATGGAAAGCACGCGCATCAAAGCATCCTGCGCGTGCAAGGCGTATATTTGCGCGCCATCCCCATCACACCGGCGAACAACGGACGTTCCGAAGTCACCACCGCGGAGCTACATGGCATGACGCGAATCGTCGTCGTCGGAAGCATCAATATGGACCTGGTCACCCTCGCGCCGCGCTTTGCCGGCCCGGGCGAGACACTGACCGGTGACCGTTTCCTAACCATTCCCGGCGGCAAGGGTGCGAACCAGGCCGTCGCCGCCGCTCGCCTTGGCGCCTCGGTATCGATGGTCGGCTGCGTCGGCGACGATGCGTTCGGCAAGCAGCTCTATGAGGGCCTCGTCGCCGAGGGCGTCGACGTGACGCACGTGAGCCGGGTTGACGGTATAGGCAGCGGTACGGCGTCGATCACGGTCGCCGGTGGCGAGAACAGCATCGTCGTGGTGCCTGCCGCCAATGGCCGTGTCACGCCCGCCCAGGTCGAAGCTGCTCGCGACATCATTCGTGGCGCCGACGCGGTGCTGGTCCAGCTGGAAATTCCCCTCGATGCGGTGGACGCCACGCTTCGCATCGCGCAGGAAGAGGGCGCTCCCGTCATCCTCAATCCCGCCCCCGCGCAGTTGCTGCCGGTCGAGTGGCTGTCGCGCGTGCGCTTCCTCACGCCGAACCAGCACGAACTCGCCACCGTGCTCGGCGCGGACGGTGAAACCGATTTCCGCGAGCTCATGCGACGCGCGCCCTGCCCGGTCGTGCTGACCCGTGGCGAGGACGGCGCATGGTTCCGCGACAAGGACGACGAGCCGCGGCACCAGAGCGGTTTCAAGGTCGACGCGGTGGACAGCACCGGCGCCGGTGACACTTTCAACGCCGCGCTCGCGGTGTACCTCGCCGAAGGCCTCGACGTGGCGGTGCGCAAGGCTTGCGCCACCGCGGCGATCGCCGTCTCGCGCCTGGGCGCCCAGGGCGGCATGCCGCGTGCCGACGAGGTCACGGCGTTCCTGGAGACACATTGATGAAACGCAGTGGCCTGCTTCACGCGGAACTCAATCGCGTGATCGCCGCGATGGGGCATACCGATACGCTGATCATCGGCGATGTCGGGTTACCGGTTCCGCACGGTGTTCCGTGCATCGACCTGGCGGTACTGCCCGGTACGCCGGATTTCGCCACCGTGTTCGAGGCCGTGTATGCCGAGCTCGCCGTCGAAAGCGTGACGGTCGCCAGCGAGATCCATGCGCACAATCCGGCACTGGTGGCGCTCGCCGCACGACTGGGTAAGGACGGTGTGCCCGTGAATGAGGTATCGCACGACGACCTCAAGCGGTTCAGCACACGCGCCGTCGCCGTGGTGCGCACCGGCGAAACCTCGCCGTACGCCAATGTGATCCTGCATGCCGGCGTGACCTTCTGATGGCCGCGCAGCTGGTCAGCATGCACGACATCCACAAGGCCTTCGGCCCGGTGAAGGTGCTCGAAGGCGTCGACTTCGAACTGGTCGCCGGCGAAATACACGCCTTGATGGGTGAGAACGGCGCGGGCAAATCCACCCTGATGAAGATCCTCACGGGGATCTACGCGCCGGACTCCGGCACGATCCAGGTCGACGGCAAGCCCGTCTCGATCGCCACGCCCGCCGACGCCGAGAAGTACGGCATCGCGATCATCCATCAGGAACTCAACCTGATTCCGGCCCTCAGCATCGCGGACAACCTGTTTCTCGGTCGCGAGATCCAGCGCTTCGGCCTGCTGGATCGCAAGGCGATGACGAAGAAGGCGATGGAGTGGCTCGCCCAGGTCGGGATGGAAAAGCTCGACCCCGATACCCGCGTCGAACGCCTTTCCGTCGGCACGCAGCAGATGGTCGAGATTGCTCGCGCGCTCGGCCAGAACGCGCGCGTCCTGATCATGGACGAGCCGACCGCCGCGCTGACCGAACACGAGACGACCACCCTGTTCAAGCTGATCCGCGCGCTTCGCGAGAAGGGCACGGGCATCGTCTACGTTTCCCATCGCATGGAAGAAATCTTCGCGCTCTGCGATCGCATCTCCATCCTGCGCGACGGCAAGTTCGTCGGCACGCGTCCCGTGCCGGGGCTGGCCTTCGACGAAGTTGTGAAGATGATGGTCGGCCGCACGCTCGAAGCGCGCTTCCCGGTCCGCAGCTCCACGCCGGGAAAGGTTCGCCTGCAGGTGGAACACATCAGCGGCGGCATGGTGAAGGACGTGAGCTTCGACCTTCGTTCGGGCGAAGTGCTTGGCGTCGCCGGCCTGCTGGGGGCGGGGCGCACCGAACTGGCGCGTTTGTTGTTCGGCCTCGACAAGCCTTCCGAAGGCCGCGTGCTGCTCGACGGCGACGTGGTGACCGCGACCAACCCCAACCAGGCGATCCACGCCGGCTTCGGTTTTCTCACCGAAGACCGCAAGGCGCAGGGCCTGGTGCTCGACCTCAGCTTGCGCGAGAACATCAGCCTGCCGCGGGTACCTGCGCATGTCGGCCTGGTCGATCGCGGTGGCGAGAAGACACAGACACGTGGCCTGATCGACGCCTTGAAGATCCGCACGCGCGACATGGAGCTCAATGTCAGTGCGCTGTCGGGCGGCAACCAACAGAAAGTCGTGCTGGCCAAGTGGCTGGCACTCAAACCGCGCGTACTCATCCTCGACGAACCCACGCGCGGCGTCGATGTCGGCGGCAAGGCCGAGATTTATCACATCATCAATCAACTCGCGGAGCAGGGCGTGGCCATTCTCATGATTTCCTCGGAACTGCCGGAGGTACTCGCCATGAGCGACCGCATCCTGGTGATGCACGAGGGCCATGCAACGGCCCTGCTCGACGCCCACGGTGCCACCCAGGAAACCGTGATGACTGCCGCGACCGGAGGCCACTGACATGACGCTTCAACTCAACTGGAGCCAGGCCAAGACGCTGTTCCAGCGCCTCGGCTCGGTCATCGGGCTGCTCCTACTCTTCATCGTGCTATCGGTGCTGAGTCCGGACTTCCTTACCACGGGCAACCTGCTCACCGTGCTGCGCCAGGTGTCGATCAACGCGCTGATCGCGTTCGGCATGACGTTCGTGATCCTGTCCGGTGGTATCGATCTGTCGGTGGGTGCGATCCTCGCCTTCACCGGTGCGATTACCGCCGGCCTCATGGCGGCCGGCCACGGCATGGTGCTCTCGGTAGGCGCAGGCCTCGCGCTCGGAGCGGTGCTCGGCATGGTCAACGGTGCACTGGTTTCGTGGGGCAGGGTGGCGCCATTCATCGCCACGCTGGGCACGGTTACCCTGCTGCGCGGCCTCACGCTGTCGTATACGCAGGGCAGCCCGATCCCCGTCACCAACCCCGGCTTCGCCATGCTCGGTGGCGGCTATATCGCCAACCTGATCCCGCTGCCGGTGATCTGGATGGCCGTCGCCTTCATCCTCTGTGGCTTCCTGCTGCGCGGCACGGTGTTCGGCCGCCATGTCGTGGCGATCGGCGGTAACGAAGAAGCGGCCCGTCTCTCGGGCGTGCGTATTTCGCCGATGAAGCTCGCCATCTACGGTCTTTCCGGTCTTCTCTCCGCGTTCGCGGGCGTCGTGCTTACCTCGCGTCTGTACTCCGCGCAGGCGACGGCCGGTGCAGGCTACGAGCTGGACGCGRTCGCCGCGGTGGTGCTTGGCGGTACCAGCCTGGCCGGTGGCCGCGGCTGGCTCTTCGGCACCCTGATCGGCGCCTTGCTGATCGGCTTCCTGAACAATGGTCTCAACCTGCTCGGCGTAAGCTCTTTCTACCAGCAGGTGGTGAAGGGCATCGTCATCCTGATCGCCGTCCTGCTCGACAGGCGGCAGTAAAAAACAAAACGAGGGAATACACCATGCGTAAAGTCACCTTTCTCGCCGCGGCAGCGGCAACGCTGCTCGCGGCCTGCTCGCAGCAGGGTCCGGGCGAATCCACGCCCGCCGCTTCATCGACCGCGGGTGGCGCTGCCGCTTCCGGTACGCCGGTGATCGGCCTGGCCTTGTCGACGCAGAACAACCCGTTCTTCGTCGAACTCAAGGACGGCGCCCAGAAGGCCGCCAAAGACGCCGGCGTGCAGCTGGTGGTGGTCGATGCACAGGACGATCCGGCTCGCCAGATCTCCAGCGTCGAAGACCTGATCCAGAAGCGCGTCTCGGTAATCCTGCTTAACCCGACCGACTCGTCGGCGCTGGCGGGCGCCGTGCAGTCCGCGCAGCGCGCGAACATCCCGGTGATCACGCTCGATCGCGGCGTCGACGGTGCCGAGGTCGCGTCGCACATCGCGTCGGACAACATCGCCGGCGGCAAGATGGCGGCGGACTTCCTCGCCAAGCAGCTTGGCGGCAAGGGCAACATCATCGAACTGCAGGGTGTCGCCGGTACCTCGGCGGCGCGTGAACGCGGCAAGGGCTTCGACGACGAAATCGCCACCACCGGCATGAAGGTCGTTGCGCAGCAGCCGGCGAACTTCGACCGTGCGCAGGGCCTTTCGGTCAGCGAGAACCTGCTCCAGGGCAACACCGAYGTCCAGGCGATCTTCGCCCAGAACGACGAAATGGCCCTCGGTGCGGTGCAGGCCCTTGCTGGCAAGAACAAGAAGATCCTCGTCGTCGGCTTCGACGGCACGCCCGACGGCAAGACTGCCGTGCAGAGCGGCGCCATGGCCGCCACGGTCGCCCAGCAGCCGGAAGAGATCGGCAAGCTCGGCGTCGAGACGGCAAAGAAGCTGATCGACAAGCAGACGGTCGACAAGTCGATCGCCGTGCCGCTGAAGCTCCTCACGAAGGAATAAGCGTCGCGTGTGAAAAGGCCGGTCACCTCACGGTGGCCGGCCTTTTTTTGCGTGCTGTGTTCTTTGTAGGAGCCGATTCGTCGGCAATCCCTAACCGTGCCGCACCACCCATCGCCGATGAATCGGCTCCTACATGGGCTTAGTCAGAGGGACCCGGCGCGATGACTTCACGCTGGCCGTTGATACCCATCGACGAAACGAGTCCCGCGGCTTCCATCGCCTCGACCAGGCGCGCCGCGCGGTTGTAACCAATGCGGAACTGGCGCTGCACGAACGAGATGGACGCACGGCGAGAGCGCAGCACGAAGGCCGCCGCTTCGTCGTAGAGGGGATCGAGCTCGGCATCGATGCCGTCTTCGCCCGCCTCACCGTCCATGGCTTCGCTCGGCGGACCGGCAAGGATCTCGTCCTTGTAGTCCGGCTCACCGAACTGCTTCAGCCACGCGACGATGCGATGCACTTCTTCATCGGCGACGAAGGCACCGTGGATGCGCTGTGGATAGCCCGTACCCGGCGGCAGGAACAACATGTCGCCCTGGCCGAGCAGACTCTCCGCGCCCATCTGGTCGAGGATGGTGCGCGAGTCGATCTTCGACGACACCTGGAAAGCGACGCGCGTGGGAATGTTCGCCTTGATCAGGCCGGTGATCACGTCCACCGACGGACGCTGCGTCGCAAGGATCAGATGAATACCCGCGGCACGTGCCTTTTGCGCCAGCCGCGCAATCAGCTCTTCAATCTTCTTGCCGGCCACCATCATGAGGTCGGCCAGCTCGTCGATGATCACGACGATCATCGGCAAGGTGTCGAGATGCTCCGGCACTTCCGGATGCGCGGGGAAGGGATTGAACAAGGGCTTGCCCGCCGCGCGTGCCTCGCGCACCTTCTGGTTGAAACCGGCGAGGTTGCGCACACGCAGGTCCGACATGACGCGGTAGCGGTTTTCCATCTCGGCCACGCACCAGTTCAGCGCGTTGGCGGCGAGCTTCATGTCGGTGACGACGGGCGCCAGCAGATGCGGGATACCTTCATAGACAGAGAGCTCCAGCATCTTCGGATCGATCATGATCATGCGGACGTCTTCAGGCGTGGCCTTGTAGAGCATCGACAGGATCATCGCGTTCACCGCAACCGACTTGCCCGAACCCGTGGTGCCGGCAACCAGCATGTGCGGTGCCTTTGCCAGGTCGGCAACCACCGGTTCGCCGGTGATGCCCTTGCCCATGGCCAGCGTCAGCAGCGAATCGGACTCGCGATACTCGGCGGAGTCGAGAATCTCCGACAGCGCGATCATCTGTCGCTGCTCGTTCGGTAGCTCGAGGCCCATGCATGTCTTGCCCGGAATCGTCTCGACCACGCGGATGGTGGTGCGGCCGAGGCCGCGGGCGAGATCCTTCATCAGCGCGACGATCTGGTTGCCGCGAACACCGACGGCTGGCTCGACTTCGTAGCGCGTGATGACAGGGCCCGCCGAGGCGCCGACGACCTGCACCGGAACCTTGAACTCGCGCAGGCGTTGCTCGATCAACTCGCCGGTATCGCGGAGATCTTGCTCGGAAATGGCAAGCGCGGCATTCGAGCTGGGTGAGGCCGGAGCGAGCAGGGTCAACGGAGGGATACCGACGGCGCTGACACCGCCGCCGTTACGCAGTGGCCTCACGGGCGTCAGCGTGACGGTGCGGAGCGGCTCGACGTGCGGTGCATCGTTGGCTGCCACGGCGAAGCGCGAGACGGGGGCGATCGCCGGAATGGTCGGCTCGACGACGGGCGCTATGGGTTCCGCAGGCACGACAGGCTCTGCAAACGACGTCACGAGCGACTCGTAAGGCAAGCGCTCTTCCTCGGCGCGACGCGAAGCGGTGAACGAGTGTTCTTCCGCGCGTGCCGGTCCGGAGTTTGCGATGACCGGTCGCTCTGGCGTGCGGTATGACGTGGCGACCCGTGCCGGCTCGCGACGGATCTCGACGTCGCGCTCATCGGTGTCGTTTTCGGGGGACGCCGAAGCCAGCGCGCGCGGTGCGAGCCACGGCTCACGAATGACGGTGTCGGGTTTGACGCGATGGCGCGGCAGCACCGGTGTCGATACCGACGGACGCACAGGATCGTTGTTCTTCGGCTCGGCGCGCGGGACGTCGCGTCGGGTGGATGTCGCATGGGCCGGCTTGGCAATCGGCGCTGGGTTGGCAGGCTTCGCAGGCACCTTGGTGCGACGACGGGCGGCTGGCGCTCGGTCGGCACGGCGCACGGCGGATGCAGGGCGACGGCCCGTGGCGCGGGAGGCCGTGCGCGTCATGAGGCGGCGCGTGCCTTCGATGGCCAATGCACCCATCGGCTCGAGAAGCCCGTTCAGACGCACGATGGCCGCAGACCACGGCACGCCCAGGTACCAGGGCAGTGCGACGACGAAGGTCGCGAGTGCGATCAGCGAGGTGATGGCGGCGCCGGGGAAATCACCGAACGCGGTGCCAAGCCAGCGGCATACAACACCACCGACGGAAGGATCGTCGGTGTAATGCGAGATCACGATGCCCTCGAGCGCCGTGCTCGCCAGCAGGACCAGGGCAAACCCCGACCAGAAGCGAATCGCTCCCGGGCCGACCGTGGGCGGACGACGCCGACGGAGCAGCGCGGCGCCGATGCGCCAGAGCAGGGGGAGTAGCCAGAGCGTGGACAGCCCGAAGGCGCCAAAAACAAAAGAGGGCATGCCGAACCGCAAGAGAATCGAGCGAGCCCCGTAGTTTAGCGCGCATTCGTGCGCGTCGATGTGTAAAGGTGGGATAAGCCGCTGTTCACACTCGGAAGCATGCCGATCGGGCCAGCTTGGCTGGCCCGATCAGCGGATGGCGCCCGGTGCGAACGGCGTTCGCTGTTACACGCGGTAGCGCGGAGCCACGTCCTTGCGCGAGAGGTTCGGGCCCATCGCGAGGCGGGCGGCGTCGTAGGCCAGGTACTGACCTTCGTCCGCGAGCGGCGGAATGGTGACGACTTCGCCGCGATCGAAGCCCAGGAGGCCCGCGTCGACCAGGTCCGCCGTTTCCATGACCATGCCCGGCAGGAGCGCGTCGACGTCCTTGCCGGACTTCTCCCAGATCTCCGAACGGGTGGCGCCCGGCAGCACGGCCTGGGCGCGCACGTTCGTCCCCTTCAGCTGCGCGGCGAGGCCAAGGGTGACGTTGAGCACGTGGGCCTTCGAGCCGCTATAGATGCCGTCGAACAGGTCCGGCACGAATGCCAGAACAGAAGCGATATTGATGATGCCGCCCTTGTCGCGGGCCTTGAACACCTTGGCAGCGGCGGCGGAGAGGACCGTCGGCGCGGTGATGTTGATGGCGATGAGCTGCTCGATGGCAGCGGTGTCGTTATCGAGGATGCTGCCTTCGAGGGAGATGCCGGCGTTGTTTACCAGCAAGGTGATCGAGGCGTCCTCCTTCAGGCGCTTCTCAACGAGGGCGACGTCCGCCTTCTGGGTCAGGTCGGCCTTGAGGGCTTCGACCTTGCGGCCGGTCTTCTCGCCGATGGATGTGACCAGTGCCTCCAGGCGGTCGAGTCGGCGGGCGACCAGGATCAGGTCGTAACCGCGGGCGGCGAGGCGCTCCGCGTAGACCTGGCCGATGCCCGAGGAAGCGCCCGTCACGATGGCCGTGCCTTTGTTTTCAGTGCTCATGGTGTCTCTCCGGATGGGTTAGTTGCAAAAGGATAGTAACTAGGTTGCCATACGATAGTGACATCGATATCATAATGCAATGGACATCGACAAACTTTCTTCCGGTACCTGCGCGATCTCCCGTGGGCTCGCCTTCGTGGGCGACACCTGGAGCGTGCTCATCCTTCGGGATGCCAGCCGTGGCATGAGCCAGTTCGACCAGTTCAGGACCAGTCTCGGCATCGCGCCGAACATCCTTTCGCGTCGATTGAAGGCCCTCACCGAGGCCGGCGTCTTGGAAAAGCGCCGCTACAGCGAGCGTCCGCCGCGCGACGAGTACGTGCTGACGCAGGCGGGGCGCGACTTCATTCCGATCATGGCGGCCATTGGCGAATGGGGCCGCACCTATAACGGCGGCGGTCCGCCCACGAGCCATCTGGCCAGTGACGAGACGGGTGAGCCGATCAAGGCGGTGGTGGTCGATGAATGCACCGGCAAGCCGCTGATCGCGACGCCGATGCATTTGGTCATGCCGGAATAGTCGCGCGGGATTCGATCATCGGCGGCGGCGACGGGAGTAGATCGGCGATGTCGTGGAACAGCCGGCGACGACACCAGTCGTTGCGATCACCGATGACGTAGAAGCGGCGTTTCGCCCGAGTCGCCGCGACGTTGAGCAGATTCGGCTCGGACACGGCCCAGTTGCGGGCACCCGGCGCATCCGATCGTCCGCCGAGCACCAGGATCACCACGCTGGACTCCTTGCCCTGCATGGTGTGAATCGTTCCGTGGACCATCTTTCCTTTCAACAGGCGCCTGAGTTGGTTCCTGACGTCTTGGAACGGAGTGATCACCGAAATATCCGCCGGATCGACGCCCTCAGCGGCAAGGCGATCGAGAAGCAACATCAGCGCTAAGCCCTCCGCGGGGACCCAGTTGTCCTCCGATCGACCGGTCACGTCGACCCAGCCGGTGCAAAGACTCGCCAGCGTCTCTGTCCTGGGTGGAAGCGTTCCATAGACCATCGCGCCGTCGTAGGCGATACGGTTGGCCAACTCGAACATCGGCTTGTCGCAGCGTCGGTGAACTACCAAGGGCAAGCCCACCCAGGATTTCGCACCTTCCGGGCCGAGCATCCTGCCGACCGGATTTGCTTCGTCAGCGAGTCCCTGGGCGGACAGCCTGCTGGGAATCCAATAAGGATCGACACCGTAGGCCTTACGCATGTGCTCGAGGACGGAGTCGGGCACGGTCAGGACGGGCGTCAACTGCAACGGATCGCCCACGACGACGGCACGCCTCGCACGCCAGAGGGCGCCGACGGCAGCCTGCGGAGTCGCCTGCCCCGCTTCGTCGATCAACAGCCATCCGATCTCGCTAACACCGAGCGTGCGAAAGGAGCGAGCGAAGGACGCAAAGGTGCTGCTCAAGACCGGGACCGCCATGAATAGCGTCGCCCACGCCGAACGTATCGCTGCGCGTGGCGTGGCGCGATACGTTCCGCCGGCGAGGATCGCCATCGCCAGATCCATGTTCGCCTTGACGCGCTTAGCCTCTATTTCGAAGAAAGTGCGTTGCAGGCGTAACGCCTCCATGAAGACGTTCGCGCGAGCCTTGCGCCAACCGGGCAGGCGCCACGGCTCCGCCAGTTCGATGTCGGCACCGCGGCCGATCCGGTCCGTCTGCAGCCAGGTGACCAGATGAGCGGCGCCCAGACGATGTGCAAGGGCGAGCAGCTCGGCGTGCAGTCGAACGCGTCGGGCCGTGACCTCGTCGAGCGCCGCGTGAGCCTCGTCCATGCGTTTCCTGGCGCTGCTGACGGCTTGCTCGTGTCGACGCTCGCGAAGGTCGTAGGCTGCGAGGTCCGCCCTCGCGTCGCGTTCTTCCTGACGGATATGGCTTCGTTCGTTCGCCCAGCGGCGATACGCACCCCAGAGACTGCGAAGGTTGGCGAGCAAGCCGGGACGAGTGCATTCGTGCGATGCAATCCGGTCCATGTGTCTTTGCACGGCTTCCCGAAGCGCATGGCGAGCCGATGCGGCGGATTCGTTCTGACGCGTTGCGTTTTGCCATGCGGTGGTCGCGAGATCTGCTGCCTGCCTGCACGCCAGTTCGCCGCGGCGGGCTTCGCGAGCTTCCTTCAGGCGCACGTCCAGGCCCGTCGCTTCGGCCCGCAGGTCGGCAGCCGCTGCTTTTGCGGCCCGATAGCGGCTGACCGCTGTCGACCAGGCTTCCTGGCGTGTGGCCGTCGTCCACGTCGTCGCAGATTTTTCCTTCAGCCAGTCGCTGAAACCCTGGGCTTTGCGTGCCGTCGACGCAGCGCCATCGTCCCCAGGTATCGGGGGAAGGTCGCCGGCGCCGTAGTAGAACTTGTTCGTGAAGTCGGTGCGGTTGCGCTTGGCACCGAGTTTCGCCGACACGAGACCCCAGGCCGGGCGGCCAGCCAGCAACTCGGCAAGATCGCTGAAGTGATCGTTGTCCGGGTCGAGCCATGATGTGTCGATCCTGTCGCGCTGCGGAAGCTCCATGGTCACGTTCTCGACGGCGCCGTTGTTGGACGACGCGACGACGATCTCGTAACCGAACAGGGCTTCTTTGAACGTGTAGCAGTACTTCGTGCGGCCGCCATCCTGTATCTGCTCAACTTCATGACGCGCGTTCGCCGCGAAGGCGTCCGACGCGCGTGGCAGCGAAGCAAGCACGTCCGCGCGCTCAGTCACGACGGCGGCAATGATGTCGCGCAGCATCGTCGTCTTCCCCGTACCCGGAGGACCGTTGACGGACTGAATGCCGCTTGTCGTGCGTAGCTCGCCGAGAATGCGGTTCACCGCCAATTGCTGTGCGTGCACCAAGCCGCGGTGATCCTCGGCTGGCCAGCATCCCTCGGGATGCCGATCGGGCAGAAGCGTATCTATAAGGAATTCCGACTGGCCATCGTCGGTGACATCGACCCGGTGCGCGCCGTCGTGGCGAGCCAGGTAGGCCCTGAGCGGACCGCTCGTCGTACCCTCGCGCAGGTGCGAGGCGACGTCCGCCAGGTCGTCAAGAATAAAGCTGTTGAGCGGATCGTCGCCGACGTCCCCAGCATTCTTCGGGTCGGTCGGCAACGAAAGGACACGAGTCCGCCGTTTGTCTTCGGCAAAGAAGGACGACAATCCGACGAGTTCAAGCACACGATCGATCAGCGCCTGATACGCATCGCCATCGACGATGCCACCGAGGTGCTCCTTCGCTAGATGAGTCGCCTCCCGCTGTGCCAGGTCGAACCCCCGCGTCCAATCCTGCCCGTTGTACACCCGCCCCAGCATCCAGGCCGCGCTCGACAAGACGAGACTGTCGGCGACCATGCGACCGTCTTCAGTAAAGCGCAATGCGAAGAGGGCGATGTCGCGGTCCTGCGGCTCACGGTAACCGTGTTCTTCACCAAAAGCCGTGCACAGCACACGATCGACCTCGGCACTGGTGAACCAGTGCCCATAGAACCGATGCGACCAGACCTTGCCTTCCTTCCGTTCCTGGCGTGCCAACGGGCTCGACGGGTTCCAGGGAAGCGGTGAATCCCGGTCCATGTCATGAAAGAAAGGCTGGTGCGCCTTGTCCCTCGTCTTGATGTCGGGAATGGTCTGCGGCTGAAGAAGCTCGACGGCGTGCCAGTATCTGATGAGATCGGACGAATCCATTCGGTTTCCGTGTCGGGGGACTGAGCGCGATTATCCGACACTCGGGATGACAACATCACAACTTCCGTTTCGACAGAAGGTTACCGGCGCGCCTAGCTTGCCAATCACGGGCAGCTCGGCAGGTCGAACTTCTGCGCGGGATCGCCGTGCGTCGATGCGACGATCGGCTTCTCTTTCGCCGTGGCCACGCGCTGAGGTGGCCACCAGCGAGGGATGACGGGGTGCGTCGTGGGTTCCACCGCCTGCCCCGGCTCCGGCACGAGCACGTCCGCATGGCTGCATGTCGCCGCGGCAAGGATGCGCTCCGGCGGTTCGGTCCACGCATGGTGCGCTAGCTTGATAAGGCCCCAGTGCACGGGGATGAGCACCTTTGCGCGCACCTCCTCGTGCACCTTCATCGCCTGCTCCGGACCGAGGTGCCAGTCCGGCCACTGGGCGTCGTACTGGCCTGATTCGATCAGGCTCACGTCGAACGGCCCGTACTTCGTACCGACGTCGGCGAAGGTATCGTTGAAGCCGGTATCGCCGGAATAGAACACGCGATGTTCCTTGCCGATCAGCGCGTATCCCGTCCAGAGCGTCACGTCGCTACGCGCGGACAGACGTCCGGAGGCATGGCGCGATGGCGTGGAGACGATGTCGAGGTTGCCGACTTTCGCGTCCTGCCACCAGTCGAGTTCGGTGATGCGTTCGGCGGGTACGCCCCAGCCACGGAGATGCGAAGCAACGCCGAGCGGCACGATGAAGCGGACGCCAAGGGCATTGAACGCCTGGATGGAAGCGCGATCGAGATGGTCGTAATGATCGTGCGAAACAATGACCGCATCGACATGGGGAAGATGGTCGATGGGAACCGGCGGTTCATACCAACGTTTCGGGCCGAGCCAGGAGAAGGGCGAGGCGCGCTCGCTCCATAGCGGGTCGACGACGATGTTCGTGCCGTCGATCTCGAGCAGCATGGATGAGTGGCCGAACCAGGTAACGCGCAGGCCGGATGCCGGCGGCACTTTGTACAGCGCCGAGGAGTCCATCGTCGGAACGGGCGCGTCGGGCTCTTCGCCGGGCGCCGATTTCAACATCTGAAACGCGCCGCCTTTCACGTTCGTATACATGGGCAGCGGATTTTCGAACTTGCCGTTATGCCACTCGGGCGACTTCGCGTCGCGCGCGGTCTGCACGGCGTCGGGCAGCGTGCCGATGTTCGGCCATGCGCTGATCGCGACGAACGCGAGGAAGGCCGCGATGAATGCGACCAGGATGAGGGTGTAGCGGAGGAATCGCTTCAAACCGTGTCCTTGGCGGTGGTCGGGTTTGAAGATAGCAGCAAGGGCATCGCCGATGAATTGCAGTGGTCAAGCTTTTCTGGACACCGGTGTAGGAGCCTGAGCCGCCAGTTGCTCGAAGAGCACTGGCGGGATGTCGTTTAGTCGCGAGTGTTGCCGTTCTAGGTTGTAGTAGATCAGAAAGTCGGTCAGCTCCTTCTC
>NZ_JBFUJE010000005.1:0-35059 GCF_056401535.1 Luteibacter sp. P4_E6
GCACCGTGGTGGCGAGATCGAGCTGAACGGAGTCATCGCTGCCGAGCTGCGGCACGACCCATGTGCGAACGATGCGGGTCTGTGCGACCTGGTCATGCTGCGTGCCGCGCGTGGAGGTCGCGACAGGCGTAATCCACGGCTGCTGACGCGGCACCGGCGGCCCTGCGGGGATGTCGCCGAAGTACGTTTCCGCCTTGGCCTTGGCCTGGGCCACCGTGATGTCACCGGCGAGCACGAGCGTGGTGTTGGCTGCGCCGTAGTAGCTGTTGAACCAGTGCTTCACGTCGGCGAGCGAGGCCTTGTCCAGATCGTCCATCGAGCCGATGGTGTCGTGGTGATAGGGGTGGTTGGCCGGGTAGGTGTTGACCAGGATGTTTTCATCGACGCGGCCATAGGGACGGTTCTCGTCCTGGCGCTTTTCGTTCTGCACGACGCCGCGCTGGGTGTCGAGTTCCTTCTGCCCGATGGCACCGAGGAGGTGGCCCATGCGGTCGGATTCCATCCACAGGGCCATGTCCAGCGCGGTCGTCGGCACGGTCTCGAAATAGTTGGTGCGATCGAACCACGTAGTGCCGTTCATGTCGGTGGCGCCGGCCACTTCGAACGGCTGGAAATACGTTCCTTTGCGGTTCTCCGAGCCCGAGAACATGAGGTGCTCGAAGAGGTGCGCGAAGCCTGTCTTGCCGGCGGGCTCGTCGGCGGAGCCGACGTGGTACCAGATACTTACCGCAACGACGGGGGCCTTGTGATCCTCATGGACCACGACGGTCAGGCCATTGGGCAACTGGAACCGCGTGAAGGGGATATCCGGGATGGCGTCGGGGGACGGGGTGGCCGCTCCGGCGACTCCAACGACGGAAATCAGCCCGGCAGCAAGCAGGGCGAATCGTTTCTTCATAGCGGCTCCTGTGGGCCTCTATGGCCCGATCCCTCCGAGGCTAGCCCGCGCGGTCCATCGGACGCAATCAGCCGTCCTGCACGGTCCGGACGGTGTCCGCTGTCACGTGGTCAGTGTCCGCGGACATCGACTCGCAGCGTCGCCACCTGACAAACCTCATACGAATCAGCTGATTGCACGCCCTTAAAAGCTGGCACGGCGTTTGCGTTACTAGTCCTGCCAAGCCGGGTGGACTTCCCGCCCGACATCGATCCGGAGAACGCCATGAAGTACGAAATGCTGATGATGCGCGGCCTGCTCGTGACCTCGATGCTGATCTGCGGCCTGACCCTCGGCCAGATGTTCTGAATAGCCACCCTTTAAGAATTTACGGAACCTACGCCATGAATCACGAACTCCTGATGCTCCGCAGCCTGCTGGTCGCCTCGCTCGTCGTCTGCGGCCTGATCCTGGGCAACATGCTCGCCTACACCGGCAACCCGGTACAGCTGGCGACGGTCGGCACGGCAGCCGGCGCAATCACCAACGGCTGCGGCGTGCCACCCGATGGCATCGTCTGCCCCCGCATCGCCTCATAATGGGCGCATGCCCCACGTCATTCTCTTCCGACCCGAAATACCGCCCAACACGGGCAACGTCATTCGCCTCTGTGCCAACACAGGCGCGGCCCTGCATCTGGTGCGACCGCTCGGATTCGAGCTGGACGACGCCCGTCTCCGCCGCGCCGGCCTGGACTACCACGAGTTCGCAAGCGTCGCCGTCCACGACGACCTGAACGCCTGCCTCGCCGCCATCGGCCATCCGCGGGTCTTCGCCTTCTCGACCCGGGGTCAGCATCTCCATACCGATGTCTCGTTCGCCGAAGGCGACGCGCTTCTCTTCGGCTGCGAAACAGCGGGCTTGCCAGACGACGTGCTCGATGCCATTCCCGAGGAGCATCGCGTCCGCCTGCCGATGCGACCGGGCAACCGTAGCCTCAACCTTTCCAACGCGGTGGCCGTTGCCGTGTTCGAGGCGTGGCGCCAGGCGGGTTTCGACGGCGCGTCCTGAACGGCCCGGATGCCGCTGCACGCGAGCTGGCGGGCTACAATTGCGGCATGACTTCCGATCGTCCCTCGGCTGACGCCGGCCCCAATCGATTCCTGCCCCGCCCGCTTCGCGTCCTCGCCGGACGTGCCATGGAGGCAGCACTCAACCGTGCCGTCGACCTGGACCCGGACACCCGCGCCCGTCTGGACGTGCTCGACGGCCGCAGCGTACAGGTGCACCTAAGCGGACCGGACCTGGCCCTGCGCATCTCGGTCGAGAAGGGACGCCTTCGCGTCGGACCTCCGGCAGAAGGTGGCAGCCTGCGTGTCACGGCATCACCGGCCAGCCTGCTGGCCATGGCCATGCGCCGCGACGACGACGGTGTGGCTCCCGGCAAGGTGGATATCGCGGGTGACGCCGAGTTGGCACGGCGGCTCGAGAAGCTCACGCGCCAATACGCACCGGACGTCGAAGAGGCGTTCGCGAAAACGTTTGGCGACACCATCGGTGTGCCGTTGGCCAAAGCGCTACGGGATGGCCTCGCCCACGCCCGCGAGTCCGTGTCCCACCTCACCGAGGACGGGGCCGACTGGCTTCGTGATGAGGGGCGCGTCGCCGTCGCACCCGGCGAGGCAGATGCCTTCCTCGACGGCGTCGATGACGTGCGTGAACGCACCGAGCGTGCCGAGGCCCGTCTGGCCCGCCTCGAGCGCGCCTTGAAAGGGCGTCACGCATGACGCCGCTGCGTCTGTTGCCGCGCCTGTTGCGCGTTGCCTCTATCCTCATGAAGTACCAGCTCGACGACCTCGCGGATGGGACGCCGGTTTTCCGTTCGTTGAGGCTGGTGCGCCCCCTCTTTCCCGGCGTGCCTGCCGAGGTTCGGGCGCTGCCACGTGGGGCGCGACTGCGACTCGCCCTGACCGATCTCGGCCCCATCTTCGTCAAGGCCGGCCAGGTACTTTCGACGCGTCGCGACCTCGTGCCCGCCGACATCGCCGACGAGCTGGCGCTCTTGCAGGATCAGGTGCCGCCCTTCCCCGGCGCCGAGGCCCGCGCGATCGTCGAACGCGAGCTGAAGGCGGCGGTGACGACGCTGTATGCCAGCTTCGATGAAATCGCCCTGGCCTCCGCGTCGATCGCCCAGGTGCACGCTGCCACGCTGCACGATGGCCGCGCCGTTGTCGTCAAGGTGCTGCGTCCCGGCATCGACAAGCGCATTGCACGCGACGTCGATCTTCTCCACGCGCTGGGCGAGCTCGCCCAGCGCTGGCATCCGAATGCYGACAAGATCCGTCCGCTCGAGGTGGTCGCCGAAGTCGAGAAGATGCTCTCGAATGAGCTCGACCTGCGACGGGAAGGTGCCAGCGCCAGCCTGCTCCGTCGCAACTTCGCCAGTGGCGTGGATCTCTACGTGCCGGAAGTGCATTGGGACCTGAGCACCGAGGGCGTGCTCACGCTCGAACGCGTCTACGGCGTCAGCTGTGACGACATTGCGGCGATCGATGCGGCCGGTCTCGATCGCAAGTACCTCGCCGAGAAAGGGGTGCGGCTGTTCTACGAGCAGGTGTTCCGCGACAACTTCTTTCACGCCGATGCGCACCCGGGCAACATCTGGGTCGACCTCACGCGCGTCGACGAACCCCGTTTCATCGCGCTCGACTTCGGCATCATGGGCTCCCTGCCCGAAGCCGATCAGTTCTGGCTTGCCGAGAATTTCATCGCCCTGTTCGAGCGCGATTACGCGCGCATCGCGCAGCTGCATGTCGCCGCGGGCTGGATGCCTGCCACGCTCAGGCTGGACGAACTCGAGGCGGCCATACGCACCGTTTGCGAACCCTATTTCACCCAGCCTCTCGCGAAGATATCCATCGCCGAACTGGTGGTGAAGCTGTTCCAGACCGCGCGAAAGTTCGAGCTGACGCTGCAGCCGCAGCTGATCCTCCTGCAGAAGACCCTGCTCAATATCGAAGGCGTCGGGCGCATGCTCGACYCCGAGATCGACATCTGGGCCGTCGCTCATCCGGTGCTTCGCCGCATCCTCCGCGAGCGCTACAGCTTACGCGCGACGCTGCGCGATGTGCGTCGCCGCCTGCCGCAATGGATCCAAACGGCGCCTCAGGTGCCGGAGCTCGTACGGGATGCGCTGCGTCAGGTCGGCAGCGGTCAGCTGCGTCAGATGGCCGACCCGCACGCGCTTGCGCTGGCCCGCGACGATGCGCGGCGCATGCGCCGACTCGTGGCCTGCAGCCTGCTGGGTTCATCGCTGCTGGTCTGCGCCGCCCTGGTCGGCACGCTGGCCGCACGCGGCACGTGGCCGGCCATCGTGGCTGCGGTGGCGGGCGTGATCGCCTTCGCCGCCGGCTGGCCGCGCCGCGTCGGCTGAGCCCATGCTCGAGATCCTCTATCAGGACGACGACATCGTCGCCGTCRACAAGCCGGCCAATCTCGCGGTGCACCGATCGAAGTTCGTCGGTCCCGATGACGCCTTCCTGATCGACCTGCTTCGCGAACAGGTCGAAGGGAAACTGCACCTTGCGCATCGCCTGGACCGTGCCACGTCTGGCGTTCTCCTGGTCGCGCGCTCGCCCGAAGCGGCCAGTCAGATGGGCGAGCAGTTCATGGGACGCAGTGTGCGCAAACGCTACCTCGCGGTGGTTCGTGGCTGGCCAGACCCCGAGGCCGGCACGATCGACTATCCCTTGCCGGGCTCAAAGGACACCGGGCCGCGTCGCGATGCCACGACGGACTACAGGCAGCTGGGCACGACGGAAGTCGATATCGCGATGGGTCGCTACGACAAGCAGAGGTATGCCTTTGCCGTCGCGGAACCGCGCACCGGGCGATTCCGCCAGATCCGGAAGCACTTCGCGCACATCCATCACCCGATCGTCGGTGATAGCCAGCACGGGCGTGGCGATCACAATCGTCTGTTCAAGCAGTACTTCTCGTCACACCGGCTGCTGCTGCATGCAGCGCGGCTGGAGTTCGAGCATCCTGTCGATGGGCGCCCGATGGCGATCGATGCAGGGCTGGATGAGACGTGGCTCAAGCTGCTTGAGCGGTTCGCATGGGCGGAGGCTTACGAGGCTCAGGTCGAGGCGTGGAAGGCAGCGAGCTAGCGACGCGCGAGTACGGTCGCTTAGTCGACCTACAAGGGCCGCTGGCGCCGCGTGTGTACCGCCGCGTGAACCGTCACGTGGTCGTACATTGCATCGAAATGATAGACAACACGGTAAGGAACGGCCGAAAGCACGCGCTCGCGGCTGCCGCTTACCGWCATCCCACCGGCCTCCGGATGCGCAACGATACTTTCGATTGCATCCATGATTGCTAGCAGAACATCCTCTGCGGCCTGCCAGGCTGCCTGAGACTCGTACCAGGCAACGATCGCTTCCATATCATGCAGGGCGTCATCCGACAGGTGCAGGTCAACTCGTTTGTCGGGCATCAGGGCGAGCGCTTCTTACGAGCCTCCATGCCTTCTAGCAGCTCCGCGACACGAGATCTGGCCTCGTCAAGGGGATASAGCCTCGACTCGCCGGAGGCGACCCTGACCACCGACTTTTCTACCTTGGCCTTTAGCCAATCCGCGTATTCCGCCGTCTCCTTAAGTGCTAGCGCACGATCGGGACGGGGGGCGCGCAGACTTCCTGCTTCGTAGGCGTCTGCAATGACGCTTAACCGGGTCACGCCCAGACGCGCCATCTGGGCAATGGCGCTATCCGTCGTTGAGAAGATGCGCAGCGTACCGTCGGCGGAACACAACGTGCGTGCGCCGTCTTCCATGTCAACGCGCACAGTCCAACCTGATTTGCGACCGACAACCGTCGCGGTCGATAAAGATCCAGCCTCAGCCAACAGGCGGAGCCGAGCCAGCTTGATTGTGTCGTCCATGTACGGGCCTTCGGCCGCGTAGGGGGGGCGACCAAGGATTAACATTAACGTTAAGCATAGCCAATTCCAATGCGAAGGCTCGAGGAAAGAGCCTCCGATACTGGCGCGCCTTGATCTGACCCGAACCTGGGTGTAGCCCATCACGCGATGTAGGCGCCACTCGCGTCCTTCGCTCTGCTCTCGCGCTGCACCATGGAACCAGGAAGCACGCTGGTAGAATCCGCCAACCATGCTCATCGTCACAGCCAACATCACGATCCCCGACAGCGAACTGACTGAGCGCTTCATGCGCGCCGACGGTCCGGGGGGCCAGCACGTCAATCGGACGGAGAGCGCTGTCGAGTTGCGCTTCGACGTCGCGTCGTCGCCGTCACTGCCAGACGAAGTGCGCGCACGCCWGCTCGCTCGTCGGGACAGGCGAATGACCGACGCGGGCGTGATGGTGATCCAGGCGCGGCGCTTCCGTGACCAGGCCCGCAACCGCGACGACGCGCGCGACCGCCTGGTCGACGTGATTCGCGAAGCCACCGTCGTCGCGAAGAAGCGTGTGGCAACGAAGCCCACGCGCGCATCGAAGGAACGCCGTCTCGTAGGTAAGACGCAGCGGGGCCAGACCAAGCGAGGGCGTTCGCGAGACTGGAGCAGCGATTGAGCCCCTATCCCGAACATCTTCCGCCGAACGTTCCTTCGCTACCCGATTCCTGGTGGATGCGGCTGAGCCGCTGGGCGATTCGTCGTAGTGGCTGGCGATTCATCGGCGAGCTGCCGAATCTTCCCAAGGTCGTTGTCATCGGCGCGCCGCACTCGTCGTATTGGGACGGTGTGTGGGGCTTGCTGATGAAGTCGGCAATGGGCCTGGACCTCGGCGTGATGATCAAGCGCGAAGTGCTCAACGGCCCATTCGGCCCGATCGTGCGGCGCCTCGGCATGGTGCCGATCGACCGAAAAGCGGCGACCGATGTCGTCGGCCAGATGGTCGAGAGGTTCGCAACGCGCGAGAAGATGTGGCTCGGTATCGCCCCCGAGGGCACACGCAAAGCAGTGAAGCAGTGGAAGTCCGGCTTCCTGCGTATCGCGAGCGCAGCGAATGTCCCCATCTTGCCCATCTTCATCGACTATCCGACGAAGACGTTTACCTTGGGTCCCGTCGTCGAGACGACGAACGATACAGAAGCGGACATGACGCGCATTCGCGCCATGTTCGCTGGATATCAAGGGAAGCACCGGACCGCTTGAGTCCTGGCATGCGTCAACCGAGGGCATGCCCGTGACGAATGGTGTAGAAGGCACGAGCTTGCGATGTGTTCTTCACCACCACTCGGTACGTGCCAGGGCCTATGTTAGCGAAAAGGTAGGACCCGCTAGCAAGCGTTTGCCACTGGCCATTTACAAGTCGCTGCAACGATGATTCGAGCCACGCACTTCCCGTCACTGAGGTGGACGTAGCGCTCGTACACTTCGTGGTCCAACTGAAGAATTCATACACTTGACCGGCGACAAGATCTCCCCGCAGCGTCTGGTCCTTCGGATAGGCGAAGCACCGACCTCGTGTGTCCTGTAACTTCCCTGTCGCCTGAGCAGCGTGAACCGCCGAACCCGATGCAAGCGGTACAAGCGCTCCAAGAAAAAGTGCGGCCTTCAAAGCTGAGTTCATGATAGCTCCCGAGATAGCGCGTCATTGCGCACGACCACGTTAGAGAGGACCGTACCGGGCTGATGCCGGACGAGTTCGCCGATGGACGTAGGATTACCCTAAGGGCCATGCCGTGCCGTCTGATAYGCACGCAGAAACGGCGCCGCCCGATTGATTACCGCGCCGATCCCCGACTCAACTTGCGAGTGCGCTCAGCCAGTCTCGTCGTACAGACGAATACGAGAGAGCAGACCATGGACACGGCGAGCGTCCTCAGGACACCGACACCAACCAGCAAGCCGTGGCAACTTCAGAGCCGTCGCACTAGCCACTGCATGCTGCGGGATAAGCCGATCAAGGGCGGCAGYATCGCTGAGATTGCGCAGACGCTGGACGAAACTACCAAGGAGAAACTTCGTAACGTAAATATCCGCTCTATTGATCCGGTGGAACTCAGCAACTTTATCCTCATGTTGCATCACGAGGGTTACCTCGCTCATGAGGCTTTCACACATCTCGGCAACTACCAACTTGATTACAAGGGATTGATCGATCCGCTCAAGGAAGCCCGGGACGGACGTGAGTCCATCCGCGGAGTCGACGACATCATGTACGCGCTCGCGATACGTCATTACGAAACGAGCATCGACGCCCTCCTCGGAATTGAACGGTTGACTGACTATCTGAATGGCCGGGGCGTCGATGTTTACGCGTGATTAGCGTTCCGAATGTCCCGACTCGTCATAGTCGCGATGTGTCAGCAAGCCCGGCCGAATCAGATCGATGAACGCCCTCGCCTCGGGGCTCAGGAACTTCCCCTTCCGCATCACCACACCGTAGCTTCGCTGCGGAAAGTACTGCCGCAGGTTTTTCACGACCAGACGCTCGCGATCCGCCTCCGTAATACAGATCCCCGTCACGATCGAAATGCCGAGTCCCATCGCAACGTACTGCTTGATCACGTCCCAACCGCCCACCTCGATCGCGACGGTGTAAGGCACTTTCCGCTGCTGGAAAACCATGTCGACAAGGCGATACGTGGTCAGACGCTTTGGCGGAAGGATCAACCCGTAAGGCGAAAGATCCTCCAGCCGAATGTCAGTCTTGGATGCCAGCGGGTGGTCCGGCGGCATGATCAGCATCGGGTCGTAGTGGTAGACCGGCGCCCAGGCGATGTCGTGCGGCACGTCGATCATCGAGCCGACGGCGATATCCACTTCGTCGTTGCGCAGGAGCGCCAGCCCGTCGCGGTTGGTGACGTTGGACAAGGCCAGGTGGACGTGAGGGAAACGCTCGCGGTAGGTCTTGACCAGTTCCGGGAGCAGGTACTGAATGGTCGACGAGCCGGCGGCGACGGTCAGCTTGCCCGCCTGAGCGCCCTTGGTCTTGGACTGGAACTCCCGATCGAGGTTCTCGAAGCCTTCGACCAGCGGGCGCGCCAGTTCGTACAGCGCCTCACCGGCATCCGTCAGCGTGATACGGCGCCGGGTCCGCTCCAGCAGGTGGGTCCCAAGCTCGCGCTCCAGGGCTTTGAGCTGGAGGCTCACCGAGGGCTGAGACAGGAAGAGTGCCTCGGCGGCTCGACTGAGCGTGCCCAGCCGGGTCGTGTAGACGAAGGCCCGCAGCTGCTTGAGCCGGTTCCCTTTGTAATAGAACCGGCCACCTTCCTCGTCCGCAGGACGATCAGCCATGCGCGGCTTCGCGCGCTTCGCGGGGGCCTTTTTTGGCGGATTCAGCTTACGGACCATCGAATTTAGTCCACGTAATTAGGATGTTGTACCTCACATTAGCATTGTTAATGTAAAGCTTTGAAACATTTGTTTTGTCAAAAGCAACGCTTCGGACCTAGGGTGGATACCAGACCCGCAGCCCGAGGCAGATCCCATGGCAGTTCCCAAGAACGTGATCGACCCCCTGGCGGGCGTCCGCTTCGGCGACGGCAGCAACACCTACAACGACGTCCTGACGCCGGGTGCCGTTGCCTTTGTCGCCGACCTGCACCGCCGCTTCGACAGCCGGCGCCTGGCCCTGCTCGCCGAGCGGACAGCCCGCCAGCTCCGCTACGACGCCGGCGAGCTGCCGGACTTCAGGCCGGACACGGCCACGATCCGCGAGGCCGACTGGTCGGTGGCGGCTATCCCCGATGCCCTGATGGACCGCCGCGTGGAGATCACCGGCCCCGTCGAACGCAAGATGATCATCAACGCGCTCAATTCCGGCGCGAAGGTCTTCATGGCGGACTTCGAGGATTCGAGCGCCCCGACCTGGACGAACCAGATCGAGGGCCAGCGAAACCTGCGTGATGCCGTCGATGGCACGATCGAATTCACCAACGCCGAGGGCAAGGTTTATCGCGTGGGCAAGCAGCCCGCCGTCCTCGTGGTTCGCCCCCGTGGCTGGCACCTGCCGGAACGCCACGCAGAGGTCGATGGCGATGTGGTCGCCGGTGCGCTGGTGGACTTCGGCCTCTACGCCTTCCATAACGCCAAGGCGCTGCATGCCCGCGATCACGGGCCCTATTTCTACCTGCCCAAGTTGCAGAGCATGGAAGAGGCAGCGCTGTGGGAATCGGTGATGGCCCACGCGGAAACTGTGCTGGACCTGCCCCACGGCACGATGAAGGCCACGGTGCTGATCGAGACGCTGCCCGCCGTGTTCCAGATGGACGAGATCCTGCACGCCCTGCGCGATCGCATCGTCGGCCTGAACTGCGGTCGCTGGGACTACATCTTTTCCTACCTGAAGACCTTCCGCGCCCACGGCGACCGCCTGTTGCCGGAGCGTGGCCAGGTCGGCATGACGGCGCCCTTCCTCAAGGCGTACTCGGAACTGCTCATTCGGACCTGCCATCACCGTGGCGCCTTCGCGATGGGCGGCATGGCGGCGCAGATACCTATTCGCGGCAACGAAGTAGCGAACGACGAAGCCATGGCCAAGGTGCGAGCCGACAAGCTTCGCGAAGTTACAGCAGGACATGACGGCACGTGGGTGGCTCATCCTGCGCTCGTGCCGATTGCCCAGGCCATCTTCGACGAACACATGCGCACGTCCAACCAATTGCATGTGCAGCGCGACGACGTCGTGGCCTCGCGCGACGCACTCATCGCGCCGGCGATCGGCACGATCACGCGCCCGGGTTTCGACAACAACGTGGAAGTCTGCCTCCGCTACACGGCCGCCTGGCTGGAAGGCCTCGGTTGCGTGCCCATCCACAACCTGATGGAAGACGCCGCCACCGCCGAGATCGCACGTGCGCAGCTCTGGCAGTGGCTGCATCACGAGCCGCTGGAATTCAGCGACCACGCACCGATCGACTTCGCACTGTTCGACCACGCGCTGGCGACGCACTGCCACCGCCTTCGTGAAAGCTCGCACCCAGGCGCATCGCGCGCCGAGCAGGCTGCCGCGCTGATCTCAGCGCTGACGCATGCCGACGAGCTCCGCGACTTCCTCACCCTGCCCGCCTACGAACACCTGTCCTGATCATTCTCCAAGGAGTCACACCATGAAGACGCATACTGCCGAACAGATCACGCTGGACTGGAAGAACAACGATCGCTGGAACGGCATCGAGCGTCCGTACTCCGCCGAGGATGTGATACGTCTTCGCGGTACGGTGCAGGTCGAGTACACACTCGCGCGCCGCGGTGCCGAGCGCCTGTGGCGGTCGATCCACGACAAGCCCTACGTCAACGCGCTCGGCGCGCTGACCGGCAACCAGGCCATGCARCAGGTGAAGGCCGGCCTGCAGGCCATTTATCTGTCCGGTTGGCAGGTCGCGGCCGATGCGAACACCGCCGGCACCATGTACCCCGATCAGTCCTTGTATCCGGTCGACTCGGTGCCGAATGTCGTTCGCAAGATCAACAAGACCCTGCTCCGCGCCGACCAGATCCATCACGCCGAAGGCAAGGACAACATCGACTGGCTGGTGCCGATCGTCGCCGACGCCGAGGCCGGCTTCGGCGGCGTGCTCAACGCGTACGAACTGATGGCCCACATGATCGAATCCGGTGCTGCCGGCGTGCATTTCGAAGACCAGCTGGCCAGCGCGAAGAAGTGCGGCCACATGGGCGGCAAGGTGCTCGTTCCGACGCAGGAAGCGGTGCAGAAGCTGATCGCTGCGCGTCTTGCGGCCGATGTCGCTGGCGTGCCGACCCTGATTGTCGCGCGTACCGACGCCATGGGTGCGGGCCTCGTCACGACGGACATCGACGAGAACGACAAGCCCTTCCTCACCGGCAAGCGGACGGTGGAAGGCTTCTACGAATCGAAACAGGGCATCGAGCAGGCGATCAGCCGCGGCCTGTCCTACGCGCCGTACGCAGACCTGATCTGGTGCGAGACGGCCACGCCCGACATGGAGCAGGCCCGCCGCTTCGCCGAGGCCATCCACGCGAAGTTCCCCGGCAAGAAGCTCGCCTACAACTGCTCACCGAGCTTCAACTGGAAGAAGAATCTCGACGAGAAGACCATCGCCACCTTCCAGAAGCAGCTGGGCGAGATGGGTTACGCGTTCCAGTTCATCACCCTGGCCGGCTTCCATGCACTGAACTACTCGATGTTCCAGCTGGCACGCGGCTACCGTGACCGTCAGATGGCGGCCTACGTGGRGCTGCAGGAAGCCGAGTTCGCTGCGGAGAAGGACGGCTACACCGCTGCCAAGCACCAGCGCGAGGTCGGTACCGGCTACTTCGACACCGTGAACCAGGTGATCTCTGGCTCATTCAGCTCGCTGTCGGCGCTGAGTGGCTCGACCGAAGAAGAACAGTTCCACCCGGCGTCCGCGGCATAAGCCGCGCACGCATACAGAACAGCAGCACGTGGGCCGCGCCTGCCGACAGAGGGGCGCGGCCTGTTTATTGGGTGGGTTACCAGCGATACGTCGCACTCGCCATCGCGGTGCGGCGATTGCCCCACGAACATCCCAGTTCGCCATAGCAGACCGACACGAACACCGATTGCGGCACCTCGATGAGCGGTGCGTCGGTCTTCGTGGCCACGGTGGCCTGGGTCGCGGTCGATGCACGAACTTTCACGCCCTGCAGGTCGGTGACTTTATCCTTGTCTTTTTCGGCCACATCATCGACGGCATGAGCCATCGGCGCGGCGAGGAGCGCAGCGATACAAAACGGGATGGCGCGACGGCACAACGTATCGAAGGGACGCACGGCAAGCTTCCTTGAGGTAAACGGAGGGCTTGCTGGCTGGATCGCGAAGGCGAGCGTGGCTGGCTGGTCCGGGGGAGACCACGCCCGCGGAAATGACAACGCACGCGAGCGCGGCCGGCATTTTCAAGGCGAAACCCTACCCACGTCAAGGAAGGCTGTCAGTGCACCGCCGGAACCAGCGCGATCACGGTCCAGCCCGGACGGGGTTCGAGCTCACGGTGGCCGGAGGCGATGCGGAGGTCGCCCTTCTCTTCCACACCGAAGAGCGGCACCGTGCGCGAGCCGTATTGCTCGATGAAATGCGGCCAGTCGAACGTCTCGGTCAGGCGCGTCGACTTGATCCGCCATCCATCCTGGAGCATCTCGGCGAAACGTGCATGGGTCATGTCGTCGGCGAACAGCGCCGTGGCGAGGAGACTGCCCGCGAGCGATGCGCGACCGTGACTTTCCTCCGGCGAGAGATTGCGCAGACGGTACACCTTGTCGCGCCCGAACTCCTCCCTGTAGTGCACGCTCGCGAGTGAGTTCAGTTCGCGATGCGTGGACATCGCCAGAAGGTGCCCAATGCCTGCCAGGTCGAGGTTGCGATCGGCGGCCTGCGACTGCGGATTGCCGAAGAACGTCGTCAACCCGGCCATGCGCGCGGCGCGAATGCCATTCCAGTCGTCGTCGGCGACCACCACGCGCAAGTCCTCTATCCCCGCGAGCGCGCGTGCCACCTCGAGCGCCACCACGTCGGAACCATAGATCAACACGCCGCGCGGTTCCGGATCTGCGACCTTCAACCATCGCGCCAGCGGACGCGCTGTCGCGCTCTGGAAAACGACGGTGCCGATAATCATCAGGAACACGAGGGGAACCATCCTGTCCGCGCCAGCCATGCCGATCTTCTCCAGACGGATGGCAAACAAGGCCGACACTGACGCCGCCACGATCCCACGCGGCGCGACCCAGGCGATCAACGCACGCTCGCGCCACGGCAGCGCGCTGCCGACGCTCGACAACAAAACGGAGAGCGGCCTGATGAACAGCTGCGCCACCACGAAGATGAGGATGCCGGCAAGCAGCGCACCATCCGGAAGTGGCCAGTCCAGTCGCGCGGCAAGCAGGATGAACAACGTCGACACCAGCAAGGTCGTCAGGTGCTCCTTGAAGTCCATGATGTCGTCCATATGCACGTCGCGCATGTTGCCCAGCGCGATACCCATGAGGGTGACGGCTAGCAAGCCCGATTCATGGGCAAGCGCATTCGACAGGCTGAAGGCGGCGAGGACCGCGGCAAGCGTGCCGTAGTTCTGCAGGTATTCCGGAATGATGTGACGGCGCAGCAACCGGCCCAGTACGAAGGCGGCGATGCCCCCGACGATCGCGCCGCAGGCCACCGTGCCGAGGAACACCTGGATGGAATGCCCTTCGCGATGCGACACGATCGCTTCGTACACCAGCACCGCGAACAGCGCCCCGATCGGGTCGATGACGATGCCTTCCCAGCGCAAGACGTTCGCGATGCGCGCGTTCGGCCGGACCGTGCGCAACATCGGTGCGATCACGGTGGGTCCCGTCACGCACGTCAGCGCGCCGAACAGGAAGGAGAGCTCCCAGCTCAAGCCACCGATCCAGTGTGCGGCACCCGCGAGCATCAGCAACGCGAGGATCGCGCCATAGGTCACCAGTCCACGCACCGCGTGGCCGATGCCCTTCAGCTCGTGGAAACGCAAGGTGAGGCTGCCCTCGAACAGGATCACCGCCACCGCCAAGGACACGATGGGGAAAAGCAGATYGCCCAGTACCTTGTCCGGGTGGAGCAGTCCGGTGACGGGCCCGGCCAGGATGCCGGCAAGCAGGAGGAAGAGAATGGCCGGCAACCGGACCCGCCAGGCGATCCACTGGCAGACGAACCCCATGCCGAGCATCAGGGTCAGCAACATTCCGAGTTCGAGGCCCATGTCTTTCCTTGTCCCAACAAGAAAAACGGCCAACACCGTGAGGCGGGCCGAGATAGGGACAGCATAAGGAGCAGTAGGTGAAGAAAAGGCCGGGCTCCGGTGCTGGAGCGGGGGGAGGGAGGGGTATCCAACACCGGAGCGGGGCGGGCAGCCCATTAGAGAACCGCCTGGTACAGAATTATCCGCTCGCCCCTGGGATTCGTCAACTACTCAGTACATGAAATAAGTATTAACTCTTCTGGGGCAACTTTGGCCCGTGTTTTGCTGGCTGCGCCCTGCCTGACCTTATGCACATGTCGCGGCCCTCCGGCCGGGGCATGCTGACCATGCCGACAGTTCGTGGGGACGAGCGTCGCGCCACGGAGGGGCTCAGCGGAATGATCGGGTACTACGTCGAACTGGCAGCTCACAGCCTCAGGCGCAACAAGGTGCTGACGGCGTTGATGATCCTCGCGATCGCGGTAGGTATCGGCGCCAGCATGACGACCCTCACGATCATGCACCTGCTCTCGGGCGACCCCTTGCGCGGGCGCAGTGGGCAAGTCTTTTATCCACAACTCGATGCCAATCCGGACTCGAAGGGCCGGCAGCCTTACGACATGCTGGATTACCCGTCCGCGACGGATCTTTGGAGCGCACATCGCGCCGACCGCCAGGCGCTCGTCGTCAACAGCCACATCAAGCTGCAGGCGCCCGGGACACGCCTTCCGCCACTGATGCTGTCGATGCTATCGACGACGTCGGATTTCTTCCCCATGTTCGACGTCCCCTTTCGCTTCGGGCGAAGCTGGACGCCGGAAGACGATACCGCGCACGCGCGCGTCGCCGTGATTTCATCCGATCTCAACGACCGCCTGTTCGGCGGCGAGAACAGCGTCGGCAGGACAGTGCGACTGAAGAACAGCGATGTGCGCGTTGTCGGCGTACTCGCTCCATGGCGCCCTTCCCCGCTTTTCTACGATGTGCGTGGCGGACGTTTTTCCAGTGGCGATACGGCGAACTTCTATGACAAACCGGAAGGCGTGATCACGCCATTCTCCACGGCGCTGGAGATCAACGATGGCGGATTCCAACCTTTCACGTGCTGGGTGCTGCCCATCACGCCGGGGCACCTGCAGACCTCGCAGTGCGTGTGGATCGCCCTCTGGGTGCAACTGGGCGACAGCGCCAAAGTCGACGCGTATCGACGTTTTCTCGATGGCTACGTATCCCAGCAACAGTCGCTCGGGCGGATCACCCGCACGGACAACACACGGCTGCGCAGCCTGACGGAGTGGCTCGACTTCAACGGCGTCGTCCCGAGTGACGTCAAGCTGCAGACGTCGCTGGCCTTCGCCTTCCTGGCGATCTGCCTGTGTAACGTCGTTGGTTTGCTACTGGCGAAGTTTCTTCGCCGCGGCGGCGAAATCGGTTTGCGACGCGCGATGGGTGCGACTCGCCGCGCCGTGTTCACGCAGTGCCTGGTTGAGGCGGGCGTGATCGGTGTCCTCGGTGGACTCGGCGGCCTTCTCCTTACCGTGCTCGGGCTCTGGCTTGTTCGTCGACAGCCGCTTCCCTATGCCGACTTCGTCCATCTCGACGTATCGATGTTCGTGGTTACGTTTCTGATCTCCGTGGGAGCGAGCCTGCTCGCGGGCCTGTTGCCCGCGGCGCGCGCCAGCCTGGTCGAGCCGGCCCTGCAGCTGAAGGTGCTTTGACATGGGTAACCTGCAGATCCAGCCCGTTCTCGCCGCACTGCGCAAGCACCGCATAGCGACGATCGTCATCGCATGGGAGATTGCACTGGCGTGTGCCGTGCTATGCAACGCGTGCTTCCTGATTGCTGGCCGCGTCCAGGCCATGCACGTGCAGAGCGGTGTCGATGAACATGCGCTGGGTACTATCAAGCTCGAGGGCTTCGAACCACAGCAGGCGAACGACCTCAACGCGCGCGTGGTCGCTGGATTGCGCGCGGTGCCCGGCGTGCAGTCGGTCAGCACGGTAAGCGCGGTACCTTTCGGAGAGCCCGGCGTCATCGCTGGTGTCCACCTCGATGCGGCCGGGCAGCAATTCGGTGGCGTCGTCGATTTCTACGTAGCGGGTCCCGGTGCAGCAAAGGCAATGGGGCTTCGGCTACTGACCGGACGCATGCCCGCACCGGACGAGTACATGCCGGTGGCGCAAATCGTTCCGAATGAAGCCCCGATCGTGATAACACGCGTTCTGGCGGAGCATTTCTGGCCCGGCCAGGATCCGCTCGACAAGATGCTTTGGAGTATGGACACCCACTTTCGTGTCGTCGGTGTCGTCGATCATCTGACGATTCCGCAACCCGGTGCCGGCGAAGAGAAGGATGCGGACTGGTCGATCCTCGTGCCGGCCATGCCGGGTCCGCAGTTCGCCGGGAAATATCTCTTGCGAGCGAGCCCCGAGGACCTGCCACGCGTCATGCGCGATGCACGGACCGCCGTCCTCAAGATCGCCCCGGATGCGGTTCTCGACCTGGCACAGAGCCGGACCGTCGACGAACTCCGTGAGACATTTTTCCTCAGCGACCGCGTCATGACGGGGTTGCTGATCGCCGTCATCGTCGCGCTGCTCGGCACGACCGCACTGGGCATCGTGGGACTGGCGAGTTTCTGGGTCGCACAACGCCGCCGGCAGATCGGAGTTCGTCGCGCGCTCGGTGCGACGCGTGGAGACATCCTGCGTTACTTTCAGATCGAGAACTTCCTCATCGTCACGTTCGGCATCGCCCTGGGCATGATCCTGGCGTATGCGATCAACATGATCCTGATGAGCTTCTACGAGTTGCCGAGGCTGCCGTTCTGGTATCTGCCGGTCGGCGCGCTGGTGCTGTGGGTTCTCGGACAGCTGGCCGTGCTGGCGCCGGCCATGCGAGCAGCGGCGGTTCCGCCGGTGGCGGCCATACGATCCCTGTAGAGATCAGAACCGCCGGTAATGCAACGCCTCGGCAAGGTGATGCTGCTCGACACAACCCGCCCCGCCTTCGAGGTCGGCAATAGTACGCGCCACGCGCAATACCCGGTGATACGCACGTGCCGACGCGCCAAGTTTCTCGACGGCACCTTCCAGCCACTCGCGTTCGGCCGGGGGCAGCGCGCAGTCACGTTCGAGGTTGACCACGCTCAAATCGGAGTTCGGCTGTCCGGCGCGAAGGAGTGCCTTTTCGCGCGCATTGATGACACGGCGGCGAACGGTGGCGCTGTCGTCGTCATGCGGGCCGCGTGGCGCGGTGAGATCGGAAATCGGAACACGGGGCACTTCGACACAGATATCGATGCGATCCAGTAGCGGCCCGGAAATGCGAGCGCGGTAACGCTGCACCTGGTCGGGTGTACATCGACAGTCGTGGGTCGGGTCACCTGCATAGCCACACGGGCAGGGATTCATCGCGGCGACGAGCTGGAATTCCGCAGGGAACGTGGACTGACGCGCGGCGCGCGAGATCACGATCTGCCCCGACTCGAGCGGCTCGCGCAGCACCTCGAGCACGTGTCGATTGAACTCGGGAAGCTCGTCCAGGAAGAGGACGCCGTTATGCGCCAGGGAGATTTCGCCCGGACGCGGCGATGAGCCACCACCGACCAGCGCCACGCCCGATGCGGTGTGGTGCGGCGCGCGAAAGGGCCGGCGGCGCCAGCAATCCGGATCGATGGCTTCGTGGGATAGCGAACGGATGGCGCAGCTTTCCAGCGCCTCGGATTCGGTCATCGGTGGCAGGATGCCCGGCAGGCGCTCGGCGAGCATGGTCTTGCCCGTCCCGGGTGGACCGATCATCAGCAAGTGATGTCCGCCCGCCGCGGCGATCTCCAGGGCACGACGGGCCTGGTACTGTCCGCGCACGTCGCGCATGTCGGGCCCGCAGGTGGGCAGGTCGTAGAAATCGACCGCTGCGGCCGGCGCACCGAGGATGGCGTGGCCGCCGAGCCAGGCGCACACCTCGCCAAGGCTGTCGGCAAGGAGAACGTCGGCTTCGCCGACCAGGGCCGCTTCCGCCGCATTGGCGCGGGGAACGACGATGCGCCGGCCGGCGCGACGCGCACGAATCAACGCGGGAAGGATGCCGGGGACGGCGCGTAACTCGCCCGACAGGGCCAGCTCGCCAAGGAACTCGCAGTCGTCGAGACGCTCGCGCGGAACCTGCGAACCGGCGGCGAGGATCCCAAGGGCGATGGCGAGGTCGAACCGACCACCATCTTTCGGCAACTCGGCCGGCGCCAGATTCACGGTGACGCGGCGGTTGGGGTATTCGAAGGCGGTGTTCTGGATGGCGACGCGGACACGGTCACGCGCTTCGCGCACAGACGAGTCGGGTAGCCCGACGATAGAGGTAGAAGGCAGTCCGCCGGACAGATGCACCTCGACGACGACCTGCGGCGCGGTGACCCCTTCCTGCGCCCGCGAGAGAGTGACGGCGAGGCTCATGATGGGGGATATCGTAACGGGTAACGGATCCCGATCGCTGGCGAACTACCGTGATCCTGTAGGGATCGGGCTCGCATACGCACTCCTTGCGTCGACTGGGAAAATAACCGCCCCCGACCGCTCTCGGGGTGAGGGTGACGGATCGGGGGCGGTCCCGGGACGGTCGGCCGTCCTTATTGGCCAGGAGCCGCAGCGCTGACTTCCAGGTCGGCGAGGCGCTTTTCCAAAACTTCGAGCCGTTCGCGCGTCCGCGCTAGAACCTGGCTCTGAACATCGAATTCTTCTCGAGTAACGAGATCGAGGCGGCGTAGTCCCTGCGCCAGAATATCTTTGAAGTTGGCGTGCATATCCTCACGCGCTTGCGCCAACCCTGGCGGAACCAACGATGCCAACCGCTGTGCGAGTTGATCGATACCCTGCACATCCATCTTGCGCACCCCGATGTCGTGAATGAAGTTTAGGTGATTGGTTTGTAGGCGCTATAGGCCTACGCCTACACGTAGTGTAGGGTTTTTCCTACAAACACCCCATGAAGACGCCCCGGGACCCGAATGGCACAATGGCCGTCCGCGCGCCGGCGAGCGGCTGCGCCCTAGGAGTGATACATGAAGCTGGTGGTCGCCATCATCAAGCCTTTCAAGCTGGACGACGTCCGCGAGGCCCTTGCCGAGGTCGGCGTGCAGGGCGTTACCGTGACCGAGGTGAAGGGCTTTGGCCGGCAGAAGGGCCATACCGAGCTCTATCGGGGGGCAGAATACGTGGTCGACTTCCTGCCGAAGATCAAGCTGGAGGTGGCCGTGGCCGACGATCAGATCGAGCGTGTGGTCGAGGCGATTCAGGCCGCCGCCCGGACGGGCAAGATCGGCGATGGCAAGATTTTCGTCAGCTCGCTGGAGCAGGTGGTGCGCATCCGCACCGGCGAACTGGACAACGACGCCCTCTGAGCGAGGGCGCCTGCAGGGGCCGGGGCCTAGGGCTCAGGCCGCCTGGGCCAGCCGCTTGTGGCGGCGGTGGTGGAACAGCACGCCCGCGTAGTACGCCATGTAATAGCCAAGGGTCAGGCCGATCACCAGCATGGTCAGCGGGCTGTTGCCCGGTGCCGGGGTATGGGGCGGCACGGCGGCCGCTCCATCGCCGAACATCGGCGCCAACACCAGGAAACGCCAGGCCATGCGGCCGAGAAGCAGGGCCGTCAGCGCGGCGCCGATCCAGGGATTGGGGATGTAGAAGTCGGCGCCCTCGGCATTCGACTCGAAACGGGTGAGGCGCAGGCCGACCAACGCCAGAGCGGCACCGACGACGAGGCCGCCCAGCGCGCCTTCGGCCAGGCGGATGTCTTGCAGGCCGGAGGTCAGCGTGAGGCAAGCAAAAACCGCGAAGATGGCGACGCGGATGCTCATGCGCTTTGTGCGAATCGGCTGACGACCGAAGCTGCCGCGAACGCGGCGATAGACGGCGAAGGCCATCAATGGGGCGACGATGAAGGGAACGACGGTCGGAGCCAGCATGGCGTAGGTCTCGGTAGTGGGACGGTGTGAGGCTACGTTAGCGTCCGGGGCCGTGCCGATCGAGGGCTGACTGACAGGTGTTGGGGGTGACGGGTGTCACCCCCGACCATTTTATTTGGCTTTGCCCTGATTCGCGACGGCGGCCATCTTGGCTTCGATCTCGGCCTGGTCGCCCAGGTAGTAGTGCTTGACGGGGTTGAGGTCGGCGTCGAACTCGTACACCAGCGGGATGCCGTTGGGAATGTTGAGCTCGGCGATGTCGTCGTCCGAGATACCGTCGAAGTACTTCACCAGGGCGCGCATCGAGTTGCCGTGAGCCGCCATGAGCACGCTGTTACCGGCGCGGATGGCCGGCGCCAGCACGTCATGCCAGTAGGGCAGCACGCGGGCGACGGTGTCCTCCAGGCATTCGGTCAGGGGCACGTCGATGCCCTTGTAGCGATCGTCGTCGGCAAAGGATTTGGCACCCGCCTCGAGGGCCGGGGGCGGCGTGTCGTAGCTGCGCCGCCAGACGTGAACCTGTTCGTTGCCGTACTTCGCCGCCGTCTCGGCCTTGTTGAGGCCGGTCAGCGCGCCGTAGTGGCGTTCATTGAGACGCCAGTCGGTCACCACCGGGATCCACATCAGGTTCATCTCGTCCTGTACGTGCCAAAGCGTGCGCACGGCACGCTTGAGATACGAGGTGTGGGCCAGGTTGAAGGTGAAACCGGCTTCCTTGAGCAGGCGGCCGGCCTCGCGGGCCTCGGCCACGCCCTGCTCGCTGAGGTCGACATCGGCCCAGCCGCTGAAGCGGTTTTCGAGGTTCCAGGCCGACTGGCCGTGGCGGATCATGACGAGCTTGTACATGGCGTCCAACGATGGGGAGGAAAAAACCCATGGTGAAACCTGATCCCGGGGCCGTCAACTTTGGTGCCTTTGGCGACCGTGTCATCAGTCACGCTAAACCTTGCGGCCGGCAGGTGCATCCTAGGAGTCCTAGTCCACCCGTGGAGCAGCACACCATGCGTCGTACCCTGATCTCGCTTCTCATCGCCCTTTCCGTATCCGGCGCCGCCCTGGCCGACGACGACGTCAGCAAGGTCAACGGCACGGCCCAGGTCGAGGCCGGCCAGCACGCCGGCGACGTCCATACCGTCAATGGCTCGGTCCGTATCGGCGACAACGCCGTGGTGCAGAAGGCCAGTACAGTGAACGGCGCCGTGGAGCTGGGCAAAAGCGCCACGGCGACCATCGTCAAAACGGTCAATGGCGGTGTCACCATCCACGAAAACGCGCGGGTTTCCGACGAAGTGGAAACAGTGAACGGTCGCGTCCTGTTGGAGCGCGGCGCCGACGTAAAGGGCCACCTGTCCAACGTCAACGGCGAGATCTCGCTCGAAGGCGCGCATGTCGGCGGCGGCATCGAAACCACGAACGCGGATGTCACCATCGGCGAAGGCTCGAAGGTCGAAGGTGGCCTGCTGGTCAAGAAGCCCTCGATGAGCTTCTTCAGCAGCAACGATCGCATCCCGAAAATCGTGATCGGCCCGCACGCCGTGGTGCAGGGCACCCTCTCCTTCCAGCGCGACGTCGAGCTGCACGTCAGCGATTCGGCGACGGTCGGCAAGATCGAAGGCGCGACGGCGAAGAAGTTCTCCGGCAGCGCCCCGTAAGCGAGGCGCCCTGTAGGAGCCGATTCATCGGCGATCCCGCGGCAGCGGGCCAGGGGTGGGGCAAGCACCCCCATCGCCGATGAATCGGCTCGTACACGAGCACCGAGGGGTGGTCAGACCCAGTCGCGGGGCTTGAGGTACTCGGCGAGCCGTGCCTCCGGGCTGTCCGCTTCGGGCGTGAACCCATATTCGAAGCGGACGCGCGGCGGCAGGCTCATCAGGATCGACTCGGTGCGGCCGCCCGACTGCAAGCCGAACAACGTGCCGCGATCGTAGACGAGGTTGAACTCGACGTAGCGGCCGCGTCGGTATAGCTGGAACTCACGCTCGCGCTCGCCATAGGGCGTGTCGCGGCGACGCTCGACGATGGGCAGGTAGGCGTCGAGGAAACCTTCGCCGACATCGCGCATGAAGTTAAGGCAGCGGTCGAAGCCGCCTTCATTCTGGTCGTCATAGAAGAGACCACCCACGCCACGCGTCTCGCCGCGGTGCTTGAGATAGAAATACTCATCGCACCAGCGCTTGTAACGATCGTAGACATCGTCGCCATAGGGCTCGCAAAGATCCCTCGCTACCGTATGCCAGTGGCGCACGTCGTCGTCGAACGGGTAGTAAGGCGTCAGATCGAAGCCACCACCGAACCACCAGACCGGCTCAACGCCTTCTTTCGATGCCTCGAAGTAGCGCACGTTGGCGTGCGTGGTCGGGATGTACGGGTTGCGTGGGTGCAACACCAGCGACACGCCCGTGGCGACGAAACTGCCACCGACCAGGTCCGGTCGATGTGCCGTCGCACTGGGCGGCAACGGCGAGCCCGACACGCGCGAGAAGTTGACCCCGGCCTGCTCGAAGACACCGCCCTCACGCAGCACGCGCGTGCGCCCGCCGCCGCCGGCCGGCCGCGTCCAGGCGTCCTCCTCGAACGTCGCCGTGCCGTCGATGGCCTCGACGGCGACACAGATACGATCCTGCAGACCACGCAGGAACGACTCGGCAAGGTTGGCTTGTTCGGACATGCGCGCGGGCATCCTTTCGGGGTTCGATGGGGCAGAGCTTAGCAAGACACCCGGGACCGCTCTCTGTGGCACGCCGCCGCGCGCCGCTGACAGTTCAGGAAATGCGAGCCGCCATGCGCCGGTTGCCGATCAGCGCGGCCCAACGCATGCCGGTGTCGATCCACATCAGGTAGCCGGCCTCCATCAGCATGCGCAGGACATAGCGGCGATCGAGTCGCAAACGCGCTTCGGCGCCAATGGGTGCGGCATCGAAGCCTAGGCGACGGGCGAGATACATGCACCGCGCCAGGTGGTAGCGACTGGTGACCAGACCCACCGCAGGAAGCCTGGCTCCGGCGTCGTGCCTGAGCAATTCGCGGGCGTGGCGGAGGTTCTCCAGCGAATCGATCGACATCTGTTCCAGCAAAAGCGGGACCTCGGCCGGCCACCCCTCCGCGACGAGCCAGCGACGCCCCGCCTCCGCCTCGCTGAGGCAGCCGCCACTCATGCCACCCAGGAGGAGGACCCGGTCGGTACGGCCGGACCGCGCGTTGTCACGAGCACAGGTGAGCCGGCTGATGAAGTCGTGTTCGGGGCGATCGTCGACCAGGCGGCGACCGAAGACGAGCAAGGTGCGCCGGGACGGGGAAAGCGCCGGGCTATGCCGCGCGAGTCGCCACACGCGGACGGCGTGCGCGACGTACACCAGTCCAAGGCTGCCGACGAACACGAGGGTCGTCACGAGAGCGGCGAGCAGGATGTCGCGATCGCTGAGGTATCGCCAGACGCCACGGCGCAGGGGTTTGAGCAAGCCGGACATAGGGAATGGCGTTGCGGGAAGACCCGCAGTCTGTGCCATTCGCTCGCGGAGGTGCAATCGGCCGAGCCGGTACCCGGCGTTCACGAGACGCTACCAGCCAAAAAGGATAGGCTCGCGCGTATGCCCCATCCCATGCCTCCGCTTTCCATTCGCGCGTACACCGCCACCTCAGCCCTGGGCCGCGGGCTCGATGCCCACGCCGACGCCCTGCGCTCCTCACGGGGCGGCCTTTCCCCCAACGACTTCAGTTCGGCGCCGCTCGACTGCTGGATCGGCCGCGTGGCCGGCCTGGAGGACGAGCCACTGCCGGCGGAACTTGCCCAATGGGAGTGCCGCAACAATCGGCTGGCCTGGGTGGCGCTGACCCAGGACGGCTTCATGGAAGCGGTACGCGACGCGCGTGAGCGCTATGGCGCGTCACGGGTGGCCGTGCTGCTCGGCACGTCCACCTCCAGTATCGGCGCGACCGAGGAAGGCTACCGGCGTCTCGATCATGGCCGCATGCCGGAGGACCTGCATCGCCCTGTCCTGCATACCCCGCATTCGCTCGCGGGCTTCGTCGCCGCCGCGTTCGATCTCGAAGGGCCCTGCCTGACGGTGGCCACCGCGTGTTCGTCGAGCGCAAAAGTCTTCGGCAACGCCGAACGCATGATCCGACTCGGCCTGATCGACGCAGCGGTGGTCGGTGGCACCGATACGCTGTGCGACAGCGTGCTGTTCGGCTTCAATTCGCTGGAGCTGGTTTCCGGTGAACCCTGCCGCCCTTTCGACGCGAACCGCGGTGGCATCTCGATCGGCGAAGCGGCCGGCTTCGCCTTGCTCGAGCGTGTGACCGATGGCAGTACGGGACCGCTTCTGATCGGCTACGGCGAAGCCAGCGACGCGCACCACATGTCCACGCCGCATCCGGAAGGCCTCGGCGCGGAGATCGCCTTGCGTGATGCGCTCGCCCGGGCAGGCATCGAAGCGGGCGATGTCGACTACATCAACCTGCACGGTACGGCGAGCCAGAAGAACGACGATGTCGAAGCCGCCCTTGTYGCCCGCAGCTTTCCTGCTACGACACGCGCGAGTTCGACGAAGGGCTTTACCGGTCACACGCTTGGTGCGGCGGGCATGCTCGAGGCTGCGATCACCCTGCTCGCCATGCGGGACGGGCATATTCCGGCAAACCTCGGCGCCACGACACCGGATCCGCTGTGCGGGCCGCAGATGGCCTGGACAGCCGAGCAGCGCGAGGTACGCATCGCGCTGAGCAACTCGTTCGGCTTCGGAGGGAACAATGCCTGCCTCGCGTTCGCCCGCGTGGGAGAGCCCGCATGAGCGCTGCGCTGAGTGTGTGGGTAAAGGGCGTCGGCTTATGGGCGCCAGGCGCCGTGGACTGGCACGCGTTCTGCGAGATTGTCGCCGGTCGCGATGCGCCGGGCACGGAAGGGCGACCGATGGCGGATGTCCTTCCGCCCAACGAACGCCGGCGCGCACCGGAAAGCGTGCTTCTGGCCGCCGCCGTCGCCGGTCAGGCGGTCAGGATGAGTGGTCTCGAGGCGGCGGCTCTGCCCTGCGTCTTCGCTTCCGCGCACGGTGACCAGGCCATCACCGATTACATGTGCGCGACACTCGCCGATACGCCGACCGAACTGTCGCCGACGAAGTTCCATAATTCGGTGCACAACGCACCAGCCGGCTACTGGACGATCGCCACGCACTGCCACGCGAGCTCGAGTGCCGTGTCCGGCGGCGAGACGACATTCGGTGCCGGATTGCTCGAGGCGGCGACGCTCGYCGTGGCCGACGACCGCGACGTCCTGCTTGCCAGCTACGACATTGCCGGCGTGGGACCGCTCGGTGAGATGACGGCCACCACAGGGCCCTTTGCGATCGCCCTGGTGCTTTCGCCGCGAGCCGATGCGACAGCCGTACGCCTCGACATCACACCTTCGCCAGGAAACAGCGGCAGCCAGCCCACGGGCGACGCCTGGCTGGACAGCGTCGCCGCCAGCAATCCCTCGGCGCAGGCGATCCCTTTGGCACACGCACTTGCGTTGGCGCGCTCCACGGCGCTACGCGTCGCCGCGGCGCGTGAACTCGATATCCATGTCGACGTGGAGGTCGCTGCGTGAACGCAAACGCCGAACGCTGCTGTGTTCTGATTCCCTGCCTCAACGAAGAAGGCGCGATCGGGCGGGTGGTGGGCGAAGCGCTCGCGCTGGGACTACCCGTCATTGTCGTTGACGACGGATCCGATGATCGGACGCCCGACATCGTCAGCGCCCTGCCCGTCACCCTGCTGCGTCACGCGACGCGCCGTGGCAAGGGCGAAGCCTTGCGCACCGGTTTTCGTGAAGTGCTTCGCCAGGGATTCGCTGCCGTGGTCACCATGGACGGCGATGGCCAGCACCTTGCGTCCGACATCCCCGCCATCCTCGCCGCGAGCCGGGAGTATCCCGGAAGCATCGTCATCGGGGCTCGCATACTCGACCGCCACCAGCAGCCCCCCGGTCGTCGCCGCGCCAACGCGGTCGCCGATTGGGGGATCTCCTGCGCCTGTGCGCAACCCATCGCAGATACACAGAGCGGACAGCGCCTGTATCCGCGCGCTGTCCTCGACCTGGTCGATATTCCCGCCGAGCATTTCGTCTTCGAGGCCGCCTTGCTGATCACCGCCTGTCGTGAACGTGGCACGCGCGTGGTCTCGGTGCCGATCGCTTCCCGTTACGAGGGCGACTTCAGGGTCAGCCATTTCAACCCCGTGCGTGATGTCACCCGGATAACGGTGTACACCGTGGGCCGGGTGTTTCACTACGGCAATTTCCTTGCAAGCTACCGACGCTCACGTTCGGCGCCGACGATCGTCGGCGCCACCGAATCGGCCGAGCCACGCACCGCACACTGACACCGAGGTGAAACATGGATCGTAAGCCGCACGACGCCGTCATCCTGGGAGGAGGCCTTGCCGGGCTCTCCCTCGCCATGCAGTTGAAGGGTGAATACCCGGACATGGACATCGTGGTGCTCGAACGCCAGGCGCGCCCCCTGCCCGAGGCCGCGCACAAGGTGGGCGAATCGACCGTGGAGATCGCGGCGCATTACTTCGCCGACACACTTGGCCTCCGCGACCACCTCGAAAGCTCGCACATCCGCAAGTTCGGATTCCGGTTCTTCTTCTCCGAAGGCAAGGACGATCTCGCCGATGTGACCGAGCTTGGCGTCAGCGCCGTCCTGCCGACGCCTAGCTACCAGATCGACCGCGGTATCCTCGAGAACTATCTCGGTGACGAGGCACGCCGTCGTGGCATCGACTTCCGCGACGGCGTGACCGTACGTGGGTTCGACATAGGCGCGGGCGAGGCACCCCACACCGTTCGTGCTCGCGCGCAGGACGGCAGCGAAACCGTGCTGCAATCACGCTGGCTGCTCGATGCTTCCGGTCGCGCAGGCTTGATCCGGCGCAAGTTCGACTTCACGCGGGACAACGGCCACCATGCAAACGCCGTCTGGTTCCGGATCGATGACCGCCTGGAGATCGATGGCTGGTGTGAGGATGCGGAATGGAAGGAACGTTGCCGGCCGCCCGAGCGCTGGCGTTCGACGAACCATCTCTGCGGGCCAGGCTACTGGGTGTGGTTGATTCCGCTTTCCTCCGGCGCGCATTCGGTTGGCATCGTCGCCGATGCAGCCATGCATCCGATCGAAAAGATGAAGACCTTCGACCTCGCCGTGCAGTGGCTCGAGGAACACCAGCCATTGGTTGCCCGGCAAGTGGTCAAGCGTCGTGAGAAGCTGCTGGATTTCGCCTTTTTCCGCAACTTCTCCTACAGCTGCTCCCGTATGTTCTCGTCGGATCGCTGGGCTCTCACTGGCGAAGCCGGCGCCTTCCTCGACCCCTTCTATTCGCCCGGCAGCGACTTCATCGCCATCGCCAACACGTACATCACGTTGCTGATCGGTCATGACCGTCGCGGCGAGAACGTGGCACCGCACGCGCGTCTCTACGAGCGGCTGTTCTTCTCCTTCTACGAAGGCACGTTGAAGATGTACCGTGGTCAGTACAACCTCTTCGGCGACGCGGAAGTGCTGCCGATCAAGGTGATCTGGGATTACGCGTACTACTGGGGCGTGCTCTGCCAGATCGTCTTCCAGAAGCGCCTTGGCGACAGCGCTTTCATCGCCAGGATGAGCGACGAACTGATCGCCGCGACCGAGTTGAACACGAAGGTGCAGGCATTCTTCCAGCCGTGGCACGTCGTGTCGGACGGACGCAATCGCAGGGTGATGCTCGACCAGCGCGATCTCGCGTGGTTCGCCGACATGAACAGCACGCTGCACGACGCGTTGGACGACGACACACTCGCGGAACGACTGCGCGAGAACGTCAGGATGATGCGCCTGCTCGCCGCGAGCATTGTCGAACGTGCGGTGGACGATCATCCCTCATTGCTCGAGGCGGCGGGCGATCTGGTCGACGTCGAAGGCGAGCGCACGGAACTGTTCGCGAGAGTTGCCTGAGTCGCGGGTTCTGAGACGGCGCCGGCACAGACTGCTCTGGTCGGCCTGGAGGGGCGGTCAGGCTCCTCATCAGTCCCCTTTCGCGAGACCCTCCGGGCCGGCAATTTCTGTGCGACGCATGACCCGTGGAGCATCAACGACTGSCGGTTGGACACACAGGCGCGTACTTATGATCGTAGTCATAGCGATACTTGTGGATTAAGGCGTACCAACTGCGGTCGGCTTCAGGCACTACGGCGTCGATCTTGCTTTCCGCTTCATCGAGCGTCGGCCTGGCGACTGACATCGTCTTCCCAACCACCGCCGCGTCTCGATCCTTCAGGATGATCTCGATCTGCTCGATGGCAGCGACGGTCGCGTCCTTATGTTTCAGCGCCTCGTTCTTCTTCTTGTCATTGATGGTGTTGTAGAACTTGTCGCATACAGGCTGCGCGGATTCCGAAAGCCCCGCGTCGTCGGACGTATCGGATGCCTGCGCGACTGACGCTGAGGTCGATGGAAGCAGACCGTCGACATGACTGCTGGCTATAGCGGTGCCATTCAACAAGGCGCCAGCGACGATGCTGGAAAAGACCAGACCAGAAATCATTCTGCTCATTGCATTTCTCCTGAAATGAAAGCGTTGCGTCCGTGTACGCGCATGAGTATTCGTCGCCCTTTTATTGGAGGCAATATATCTTTGGTTGTAGGCGCAGATCCGCTACCGGAATGCTGTCAGCGAGACGGATGGATGACCGCAGCGCGTCCCGAGGCGAGCTCCTCGCCGCTGTGCAAGACGCGAAACAGATACTGCGCACCGTTCTCGTCAGCGATCAGGCACTCGGCGTAAACGTCGAGTACGCCTTCCCGATTATCGATCCGCTGTGCGGAGAGTTTCACCCCGCGCAGACTCACCAGCATGCCGGGCCGAGGGGCCGTCTCGCCACGCTCGCGTCCGCGCAAGGCACCATGCACCGCCATGGCCTGGGCGCCATACTCGGCGAGGTGGACAGCGTGCAGTCCGTGCTCACTCCGCAAGGGATGAGTGTCGAGCACGTGACTGACGCTCGTCGCATGAATCGACGTGTCGTCCCACGAGAGAACGCCGTCGAGCAGGCACATATCGCCGGCATGGGGAATGAGGTCGATGAAGTCAGTCTTGGCGAGCATGGTGGCCATGAAGATAGAGGATCTACGCAGCGTTCGGATCAGGCATCTGGCTGGCCGGACGCATGAACGGCCCCAACGCCAGCCGGCTCGTCGGCAGGGGTGGTTTCTTGCCAGAAGTCGTAGAAATTGAACCAGTTGAAGGGATAGACGCGAGCGTAGTGCTCGAGACGCGCCGCAAAACGACCGATAACGGCATCCAGCTCCAGCTTCCGGTTCGCACGCGGAATATCGATGCCGTCGGAGAACGCTTCGAAAATGAGCTTGTAACGGTTACCGCCCAGATAGATGCCCATGCACAGCACCACGGGGATCTTCAGCGCCGATGCCAGCAGCCACGGGCCGGCGGGAAACGGCGCGGGCGTACCCAGGAACGGCAGCATTCGCGTGGTCTCGTTCTGATGGCCCCGATCGGCCAGCAAGGCGACCATGCCGCCCTGCTGCGTGCTTTCCGCCATTGCCAGGGCAACCGACGTGCCGCCGAGCGCGGCGTCGATGACTGCTGCGCCAACGTCTGGCGCCAGGGCTTCGAGTATGGCCGTGAGTGCAGGGGTCTTCTGTTTGTCGAGCACCACACGCAGGGGAACGTCGGGACGACGACCACCGAGCGCGCGCAGCGCCTCAAAACTTCCCTGGTGCGAGCCGATCAGCAGCACGCCCTGCCGCGCGTCGAGATAGTTATCGAGGATGGCCAGGCCCTCGACATCGACAACGAAGTCGCGCTCGCCGTGGGCGAGGAAAAACAGGCGATCGAGCAGGGTCGCCGCGAACATGTGGATGTGGTGGAAAACATCCCATGAGGTCACGGGGCGATTGAGTACCCGCGCGAGGTAGCGGCGCGAAGCATCCCGCTCGTCGGCACGACGCAGGAAGAAATAGAACGTGATGGGATACAGCAGCAGGCGCGCGACGGGGCGGCCGAGGCGCAGCGCAATGGTGCGAATCACCCAGATGGCGAACAACCCACCGCCTTCGCGCTGCTTCCAATGGCTCATGCGGTCGCTTCCAGGGTGCCGCGCAGCAAGAGGTCGGCGCCGCGACGAATCGTGAAGCGATAGCGTGAATCGGCCAGGGCGATCAGTTCCAGCTCGGCGTCTTCATCCGGCAGCAGGGGCGCCAGGAACTTCGCGTCGATCACCTGGCGCACGCCAGCCATGCGCCAGTCACGCAGTGCCTCAGCGGCCTGCTCGATCAGGAGCACGCCGGCGACGATGGGCCGCCCCGGAAAGTGACCGGCAAAGCTCGGGTGTGCCGCGTCGAAGCGCAGCGGGCGAACGTAGGACGCGATGTCGGCGGTGTCGGTCAACAGCTGGCTCCGGGCCTGGTCGGGAACGGCGGCGCGTCGGTCGCCGCCCCTGTGTCTGCGCGCAGCAGAACACGTCGGGGGCGAGTGCGACCTGAACGACCGTCAGGCCGTAGCGCGATGCTGTTCGATATGCTCCGAGAGCAACCGAAGGTTCGTGAAGATGGTGCGATTGTCCGGATTGTCGGACTTCAGCTGGAAGCCGTAACGCTTGGACACGGCCAGCGCGATTTCCAGCGCATCGATCGAGTCCAGCCCGAGGTCGCCGCCGAACAGGGGCGCCTCGGGATCGATGTCACCCGGTTTCACGGCCTCGAGGTTGAGGCTCGTGACGATCAGTTCTGCCAGTTCTTTCTGTGCTGCGGTTTGCGTTGCCATGTGGTCTTTCCAGGTCCCGGATATACCTGCCTCCCCCCCGGATGGCAGCGACCGGGCAGATTACCACAGAGCCGTTTGCCGACCGTGCGCAGCCGTTCAGCGTCGTGAAGCGACCGGGTCCACACGCCGCGCTGACAACGGAACGATATGATGGCCCCGACGACTACCGGAATACCCGATGCCCCCAGGCAGTGAAATGCGCGAGCGCTCGCCGCTCACCGCCCCTCCCGCGCCCACGGTGACCTACCGGACTCTTCCCGGCGCGTTATCCCGCGGCACGCTTGCCGCCTTCGGCTTCGGCCGTCAAGCTGCCGACCATGACGATCCACGCTGGCTGCGCGTTGCCCTTGAACCGCTGGGCTCCGGCCTGGAGGAGGTCTGGGAAGTCGATGCGGAGGTGACCTGCGGCCGCGATGGCGACCTGCGCTGGTCGCGGGGCGGAGGCTGGTTGTTCGTCGCGGTGGAGTGCCGGGAGAGCGATCACGGTGGCACCGAGGCGGCGGCGGACCACGCCTACGGGCTGCTGTCGCGGTTCGTCGCGGCCAGCGATGAGCGCCATGTGCAACGCATCTGGAATTACCTCGACGCCATCAACGAAGGATCGGGTGACGACGAGCGCTACAAGCGTTTCTGCACAGGCCGGATTCGCGGCATGGGTGACGTCTTCGCCCAGGGCTTTCCGGCCGCCACCGCGATCGGGCACCGCGGGGATCCGGGTCTGTTGCAGGTTTACCTGCTCGCCACGGACCGACCCGGCACGCGTGTGGAGAATCCACGTCAGGTCAGCGCCTGGCGTTACCCCCGTCAGTACGGTCGTACGCCGCCGAGCTTCGCACGCGCCACGTTACTGCCGGCCGACGACGTACTGGCAATCTCGGGGACGGCGGCGGTCGTCGGCCACGCGTCGGCGCACGCGGGCGACATGGCGGCTCAGCTGGGCGAGACGTTGCGGAACCTCGATATGTTGCTGGTGACCAGCGGGCTTCCCGCCGGTTTCGATCGGCTGGCCCCGCTGAAGGTCTATGTGCGACATCCCCAGGACGAACCTGTGGTTCGCGCCTTCGCCGCGCGGCACCTTCCGGACGCGCCGCTGCTGCTGGTCCATGGCGATATCTGCCGCTCCGAGTTGCTCGTTGAAATCGACGGCTGGCGCTACCGGGCCTGATCGGCTTTCCGGATCAGGCCGTGGTATCAGGACTTCTTCGTCGGACGCAGCCAGCCGTCGATGACGGTCTGGCGAGCACGCGATATGGTCAGCGCCTCCGGCGGGGCATCCTTGGTGATCACCGAACCCGCGCCGATCGTGGCGCCGTCATGCAGGGTCACAGGCGCAACCAGGGAGCTGTTCGAGCCGACGAAGACACGATCGCCGATGGTGGTGCGGCTCTTGTTGACGCCGTCGTAATTGCAGGTGATGGTGCCCGCGCCGATGTTGACTTTGCTACCGATGACCGTGTCGCCGAGGTAGCTCAGGTGGTTGGCCTTCGAGCCTTCGGCGATCACCGCGTTCTTCGTCTCGACGAAATTTCCGATGTGCACGCCGGCGGCGAGATCGGTTCCCGGGCGCAGGCGCGCGAAAGGTCCGATGGTGCAAGGACCATGCGTCACCACGCCATCGAGGTCGCAGTGTGCGAGCACCACCGTGCCCGCCGCCAGCGTCGCGTTACGAACGCGCGTGAAGGGCCCGATACGCACCTCGTCGCCCAGTGAAACCTCGCCTTCGAAGATGACGTTGACGTCGATCTCGATGTCACGTCCCGTGGTGACCTTGCCGCGCACATCGAGCCGTGTCGGATCGGCGAGGCGCACTCCCGCGAGCGCGAGTTCACGCGCCATGCGTTCGCGATACGACGCTTCCAGACCGGCCAGTTGCCACGGATCGTTGGCACCCGACGCTTCAACCGGGTCGCAGTCCACGCATATGGCGGGCGTGCCTTCGGCCGAAGCCATCTCGAAGACATCGGTAAGGTAGTACTCGCCTTGCGCATTGCTGTTGCCGAGTCGCTGCGTCCACGCCAGCAGGCGCGCCGCGTCGCCGGCCACAATGCCGGTATTGACCAGGTCGATGGCGCGCTGCGCCGCGCTCGCATCCTTTTCCTCGACGATGTGACGCACGTTTCCCGTCGCATCGAGGACCACCCGCCCGTAGCCCCGGGGCTCGGCCAGCCGCGTGGCGAGCATCGCGAGGCCCTCGCCAGCCTGCGCAAGCGCGGCAAGCGTTTCGCCGCGGATCAGCGGGACATCGCCGTAGAGGATGAGCACGCGCCCCTCCAGGTTTCCGGCGGCTTGCAAGGCCTCGAGAGCCGTGCGCACGGCGTGACCGGTACCGAGACGCTCGCGCTGCTCGATCCACCCCAGCGCGCCGTCGGCGGCGTAGGCCGCGCGCACCTGCTCACCGTTATGTCCGTAGACGACATGCACGCCGACGGGGTCGAGCGAACGCGCCGCTTCGATCACGTGGGAAAGCAGTGGCCGCCCGGCCAGCGGCATGAGCACCTTGGCGGACGCGGACTTCATCCGCTTGCCTTCACCCGCGGCGAGAATCAGGACATGAAGGGGCGTGGCGGTCATGGGGGGCTCTTGCCTGGCGTTAAGGAGAGGGCCGCACTGTCGCGCGTTTCATCGCCCCTGCCAAGTCGGCTACTTGTCGTCTGGCCGATGGGTAAGGTGTTCGAGGTTGGGCTTATAAGCCTCGACGAACGCATTGCGCAGGATGCCGATGATCGCATCCGAGGCGGACATGTTCTTGTCGCCGATGGTGCCGGAAATGGTCACGCGCGTCGCGAACTGGTCCTTCGACTGGTTCTTGAAGACCTTGGTGACACCTTCGGCCAGGGCCTCGTACGCCAGCTTGACCGGGCCCTTGTGATCCTGCTCCACGTCCTGTTTCCAGCTGAAGATCTGCAGCCCATGGAACAGCGGCTTTGCGTACCCATTGAGCTTGCGATCCTTCGCTTGCAGCTCCATGACGAAGTCGCCTTCACCGCCGGCGAAGTCGAGGCCGGAATAGGCACGCGCGAGATCGTTTGCCTTGACCAGCTTGATGTTGCGGATGCTCAGTTCGTAGTGGAAATCGCCCAGGCGTTCGAGCGGGTCGAACTCCGCGGTCGTCTCCAGCGGTGCGTCGCCCAATACCTTGGCGGTTGCATGCATGTGGGCCACGCGCGACCCACCTTCACGCTGCACGTTGGTCAGGTTGGTGGCGGTGCCGTTGACGTCAGTCATCTTCAGGTCGACCTTGGGGCTCGAAATGAAGTTGTGGAAGGTCACGGTGCCATTGAAGACGTTCACCTCCTCGAGGCGCGTCGGAACCAGCGCTTTCAAGGGTGTGCGCCAGTCGACGCCCTTACCGGTCTGCGTATCGCCCTCGCCCTTGCCGTCGACGAAGTTCACCACCGGATCGAAGAAGTCGATCTTGCCGCGAAGCCGCCCTTTGACCAGCGACGTGTTGCTCAGCGAGATCTCCGCGCGTGCCGTGTCGAACAGCGGCACGGGCAGCTTGCCGTCCGTCTTGGTCACGGTCATCCGGTTGATCGTATAGGCACCGCGCCACAGGTGGATGTCGATGTCCTCGATGTGGCCTGCGTAGTTGCCCATCTTGGCCAGGCGGCCGTTGAGGTAGTTGAGCACCACATACGGAAGGGCGATCCGCGCGGCGATCAGCACGACGGCGATGGCGCCGATGATCCAGAGGCTGCGGCGATAGCGGGTGCGCATGGTGGTCGGGTACCGGGGGACGACCGGGGTAGTGT
>NZ_JBFUJE010000006.1:0-33364 GCF_056401535.1 Luteibacter sp. P4_E6
TTGCTGCAAGACGTGCGGCGGAAAGAAGAGCAATAAACGAGTCTTGGCCGCGCCCGTGACTTGCCCATCCGAGCCACCAGATCGCTCGACCGACTATCTGATCGTCCATCCTCAAATTGACGAGTGGGACCACTTTCTCGAGTACGACAAGTTCAATCGAGTTCAAGCCAAAGACGGTCATCCAAAGGGAAGGAATACAATTAGTGTTTGCGGAATACACCTACTCAACAGCGCGCGGTTAGCAGATTTTTTTTCGCCGGATCAGCATGCCTCTGCAGAGAAAGCAATTGAAAAGTTCTTCAGTCTCAGAAGCACTAGCCATCGGCAGAAGTGGCTTCGGCTACTGGACGGCCTGGCTCAGAATTGCGGCTTGGAGTCGGCACGTGTCGTCGTCGCTCTGCTTGCAAAGGAAGATGCGCCTTAGCCATCGTAGATACGCCTTGCGTTAGGCCGAAGCCTTCGCGCGAATTGTTCGTACAAAGCGATGACTACAGGTGAAGCTGGGTCCTCGACGGTCCTAGCCAACGCAGGGCACGCAATATCCATCCGCGCGCCAGGTCCGGATCCCACACAAAGGTCGCCACACTCTCTGGCGGCATCGCGTATTCGAATCGATTCTTGCCGTCGACGACCGAGATGCGTCGAATCTCCTTGTTGAGATTCACCATCACCAAAGCGATCGATCCGTCGAAGTCGTTCTGAAATGCGACGTTCGCAACGCCATTGTCGTTGACGTCGGTATCCGTGGAGTTCACCCGGAATGCTCCCGGCTCGACGAAGCGGCTGAAATGTGCCAGCGCGTAGTACTCGTCGTTGCGGGTCACTTCGCCCGTTTCCGAATCGATCGTGATGACACCTTTGCAGCGCGAGCACCCACCAAAGTGGGGACCATGATTCTCGTCCAGTGCAAGGTTCCAGTAGACGACGCCACGCGCCCACTGCCTGATTCCCGTGACGAGCAGGTTTCGTGAGAACCAGAGCAACTCGCCGTTGACGGACAAAGGCCACTCACCGCCGGTGCACTCTGTTATGTACGCGTCCTTGTCAGGATGCGCGCGATGCACACGGCCCTGCTCATGCTGGCTGCCGCCGTAGCAATGCCACGCGACGCCATCGATGTAGCGCGCGGCATCGGGATCGGCAAGCACGGCCAATGGTTCTTCGACGGGGGTCCAGTTGTGGTCCCATTCCAGGATGCTGGTCTTCGGTTTGCGACTGGCCAGTTTCGGGCCGAGATATTGCGAGACGAGTCGCGCTCGCGTCTTAGCACCCATGGTCATGCCCGGATAGCTGATCGGCGCGTAGGCGGGTTCGTTCTGCAAGGTCAGGGCAAAAATCGGAATGCCCTGCTTCGCGTAAGCGTCGAGGTACTTGACGAGATAATCCGCATACGTGCTCTCGAACTGCTCTTCCAGTTCCCCGCCCAGCAGATTCTGAGTGGTTCTCATCCATGCGGGTGCGCCCCAGGGCGATGCGATGGTGAGCATCCCGGGATGGATGGAGAGGACTTCCCGCATCACAGGCACGACGTCCTGCAGGTTAGGCGCGATGTTGAAGTGCTTCAGCTGCGGGTCGGTCTGGCCGAAGGGAATATCGTCCAACGTATAGACGTTCAACGAGAAGTCCGACGAGCCGATGGTCAGGCGCATCATGTTGAAGTTGAGGTTGGGCGGCGGTCCGTACAGTTCGCTCAACACATCATGGCGCTGCTGCGCACTCATGCGGGTGTGGAGGAGCCATGCGGAGGAGTCCGTCATCGCCGCGCCAAAACCGGTGATGGTCTGGTACCGGGTCTTGGTATCGATGACGATATCGGCGCTCGCCGCATCTTGGGCGCTCACCTCGATATCGGGTTGACGCGCCAGCTTCAATTGGTGATCTGCCGTGCTCAGCCAAACGTCGACGGCGGGCATGATCTGACGGACCGGGGGCGCCGCTTTGGCAGCCGCCACGATGGGCGCTACGAAGCGCGGCACATAAAGAGCAAGCAGGCTGAGCAGGGAGATCAAACCGATGGAAGCGGCGACTGCCCAGCGAGGACTCACCTCTCGCTCATCCATGGCGCCCGGGCATCCTGTCGCTCACGTTGCAGCTCACCTGGATCACTACGCTTTCCACTTTTCGCCTCGATTCAGCATAGCGAACCTGCCGCGGGGCCGATAGACCAAACCGATGCAGCGCTCAGTCGGCCGCGGAAAAATGCGCCATCTGGTCCACCCCTGCGCCCGAGAGCATCAGGCGCGAAAACGAAGAGGACTTCGCAGCTTTCTGCGTGAAGACCGACGATGGATGCTGGCCGCCGGCACCACCGGCGAGGGAAGATATCGACACACGGCTCGGTCAGGCGGGTCGATTCGGTATTACGATCTCCCCCCGGACAAGGGATCGTCCGAATGAGGAAAAACCAAGAGCATGACGACGCGCACCACCCTATGGATCGTGGCCCTGATGCTCTCAGGGCTGCTAGGTAGCGCCGTCACGCTGCGCTGGCGGGCCAGCCATACGCCGCCCATCGTCCTGGTAAAGCTCGACGGCGCGGCGAAGCGTCCCGTGTCGGGTCGCTTGCTGGTCTTTGCGACCCTGGCCAAAAACGCAAAGGCCCAGGCCAAGGGCGGCAAGGTGACCCAGGTGGACGCGGATCCCTGGCATCCCACGCGGACGGCCGTGGCGGCGCGTGAGATCGTCAGGCTGGCGCCGGAGCAGACCACGGAGATCGACACGGACGCGGTTGCCTTCCCTACCCGCTTCTCGGAACTACCGGCGGGCGAGTATCTGCTGCAGGCCGTGCTGGACCAGGATCACAACTACAACTACAGCGGACGCGACACCGGCGATCTGGTCAGTCCGATCATCAGCGTGCGCCTGCCCCTTGTCGTTTCTCCGACCCTCGCACTGGTGCAGGTGCAGGCCGATCCCGATCCCTGGCAGCTGGACTGGGAGACGCCGGAAATACGCGCCGATGCGCCCGAGGCCCGACGAAGCACCCAACCGCTCGATGTGACAAGCCGGCTGCTTTCGAACTTCTCGGGACGCCCGACGCACATGCGCGGATGGGTACTCCTGCCGCCCGGCTACAACAGCGGCGCCCGCACACGGTATCCCACGGTGTATTTCACCCATGCTTACGGCGGAGACAAGAACAGCCTTGTCGACGATGTCGTCACGGTGCATCTCGCCACGAGCAGGGGTGAGATGCCGCCGATGATCTGGGTGTTCCTCGACCAATCGGGTACCACCGGCACGAACGAGTTCGCCAACTCGGTGAACAATGGCCCTTGGGGAGACGCCCTCACGAAGGAGCTCATCCCCGAGCTCGAGGCGAAATTCCGCATGGATGCCAAGCCCTCCGGCCGCCTTCTCACCGGGCACTCATCGGGTGGCTGGGCGACGCTGTGGCTGCAGACGCAGTATCCGAAAATCTTCGGTGGCACGTGGTCGACCTCGCCCGATCCGGTCGACTTCCATGACTTCTCCGGCGTGGATATCTACACACGCAACGCGAACTTCTATCGACGGCCGGACGGGATGCTCTGGCCCATCAGCCGCGTTCACTTTCACGGCGAGGGGTCCTTCGCCGATGCCGCGCAACTGGAACGCGTCCTGGGTCCCTACGGCGGACAAGTGTCATCTTACGAGTGGGTGTTCTCGCCGAGGAATGTCGACGGAACACCGATGCTTCTGTTCGATCGCTACTCAGGCCAGATCGACCCCCAGGTGCAGGCCTACTGGATCGAGCACTACGACATTGCGCGATACATCCGCCTGAACTGGCCGACGCTGAAGCCGGACCTCGATGGCAAGATCCACATCGTCGTGGGTACGGAAGACAGCTGGTATCTGGACGGCGCCGTGCACAAGCTCAAGGCCGTCCTCGACGGGCTGCATGCCAGGTCGGATATCCGTTTCCTGCCCAACAAGGCGCACATGGATCTTTACGCCAAAGGGGACGATCCGAATGCCTTGCTCAAGGAGATGAGCCAGCAGATGTATGTGGTCGCGCGAGGAACGGCGTCGACGGCGCCGGAGAGTCCCTCCGACGACCGATGACCGGCGCCGTGGCGGTCACTCGCGACGCGAACGCGCCTTGGCCCGGGGCCGCTTACCGATGGTAGCGGCCTGCGGAACATCCCTGGGCATCGCGGCGGCGCCGTGACCCAGCTGCTCCAGCGATGAGAGATCGTCGACATAGGACACGAAGTGCTGGAGATAGCCCGGCGAGAGATCGCGCATGAGCGCGATCGAGCGATGGACCAGGGCACTCGAGTTGAGCGGACCCGCGTTCTCCGGTGCGTGCTCAAGGGACTGACGCAACTGGCTCTCGGTACGCATGCGCGACCAGAGCTTCTGGAACTGATCGAGCGTCGCCAGTTCGGGATACGACGACGAGCGGGCGACGATTTCGTCGGCGAGACGTCCGAGCGGCCCACGATCAGGGCGCATGGGGCGTCACGTTGGTGGACGACGGCTTCGGAATCGGCGCGATCTCCACGCGGCGATTCTTCGCGCGGCCTTCGTCGCTATCGTTCGCACTCACCGGCTGCTCCGAACCGAATGCGGCCGCGAAAACCGATGGCGCCGGCACGCCATCCGCGATCAGTGCGCGCGTGACCGTGAGGGCACGCTGCGCCGAGAGCTCCCAGTTGTCGGTGAAATGACGGTTGCTGTCGTGCACCTGCTGGTCGTCGGTGAAGCCGCTGACCATCAGGACCTCATCGCGCGTCGTGAGGTAGTTCGACAACGGGCCGGCAAGGCTCTTCAATACCTCGCGGCCTTCCGGCTGCAATTGATCGGAATTGAGGGCGAACAACACACTGCCACGAATGCCGATGCGCCCGTTGACCAGCGTGACGCGCCCGGCCGCCAGTGGCGCGGCCAGCGCCTGTTCCAGCGTCATGCGACGCTGCGCTTCGGCCTGTCGCTGCTTCACCTCTTCGTCCAGCCGATGCGACAGCTGCAGCTGCACGCCGATCACGCCGACGAGGATGAGCACGAAAGCGCCCAGCAGTACCGACATCAGGTCGCCGAAGGCGGCCCAGATCGGCGCGACCGATTCGCCTTCGAACTCGATATCGTCGCTCATGCCGTTTCCGTCCCGACGGAGGCGCGCTGGCGAGCGAGTTGCTGCATTTCTTCGATGATCTGCTTCTGCGAGAGCATGCTGAGGTCAACGACTTCGCGCGCCTGGGCCACGTAGTACGCCAGCTGCTCGTCGCTACGCGCGAGCGAGTTGTCCAACGCGGTGGCGATGACGGCAAGGCGCTCCATGAGCGCCTCGTTGGATTGCCCGAACAACTGCACGCCGCTACTGAAGGCCTCGCCGAGGCTTGCCACATCGGCCGCGCTGCCCGCGATCTGCGTTCCCACGACCTCGAGTTTGCCGGTCTCGGCTTCGATGTGGTCGGTGAATCGCGTGCTGACGCGCTCCAGCAGGTCGGCCGATGTGGTGACCAGCGCGTCGACAGCCACGCGCTGCTCGGTGGAGGCGTGGTTCACCGCGTCGAGCAGGGTTTCCAGCGTGGCGAGCAGGCGGCTGCGCTCCTCGAGCATAGCGGTGTCGCGGACCATGCTGTCGGAAAGCTTCTGGCGCAACTCGGCGACGATGTCGGCCGCGGCCTTGGGTGCTTCCGATGCGGCGTCGACGAGGCGGGAGATCTCGGCGATGGTTTCATTCGCGTGCGCCTGGGTCTGCGTGGCGATGTCGCCTGCCGTGCGCGCCAGCGTGTCGCAGATGTCCTGCTGACGAGCRGCGACGCTCTCTCCGGCCTGCTCCCAGTGCGCGTCGAGTGCGGCGACCATCGCGGCGAGCGAGTCAGCCCAGGTCGTGAGGCGCTCGGCGTCACCGGCCTGCAGTTTCGCCTGCAGATCTTCGTGCGAAGCCTGCACGACGCTGACCAACGACGACGCGTGTTTCTCGAATGCGGCCGATGCGGCGACGAGGGCCTGCTCATTGCGTGCGGCGAGCTCTTCGTGTGCGGTGCCCTGCTTTGCCAGCGCCTCGCTCCACGCGCCCGCGACCTGGCCGGCCGTCGTATCCAGGCGTGTGGCGACGCCGTCGAGCAGGCTGATCGAGCGCTGCTCGAAGGTCTCGGCAAAGCGTTGCTGCGAGGCGCGCAGATCCCGCGCCAGCGTTTCGTTCGACTGCTGCTGCCCGGTGACAGCGTCCGTCCAGATATCCGCGACGGCGGCCGTGCTCGAAGCGAACGCGCTGGAAAGGCCTTCGAGCTGCTGCTGCACGGCCTGGGTGACGGTGTCGTGCAGCGACGCCGTTTCCCGTGCGAGGCCGGCCATCGTGGATTCCATGACCGGCTGAAACGCTGCGCTCGCGGCGCGTGCGCTCTCGGTCACACTGTCCTTAAGCGACTGTTCCACTGACAACGCGAGCTTCGCGTAGATCTCGCCCGTCGATACATGGAATGCTTCCTGGGCGGCACGCTGCCGCTCGCTCGCATGCTGGCTGTGTTGCTCGATGCCGGCCATCATCGTCTGCAGGCGATCGATCAGTGTCGGCATCACCTCGGTCTGCTGTTGCAGGAGCTTGAATGCTTCCTCGCGCTGATGGGTCTGCGAGTAAATGCGCAGCGTGGTCGCGATCTTTACGTCCAGCAGTTGCACGGTTTCCAGTCGCTCGCGGCGGCAAAGCGCGGACAGCAGCCCCAACATTGCCGAGGTGGCGACGCCGGCGATGGAGGTGCCGAAGGCAAAGCCGAGTCCCTTCACGGGAGCAGCGAGCGATCCACGAATCGCCTGGAGGTCGGTGGCGCTTTCCAGCGCCAGGCCGGTACCGCGGAGCGTGGCCATCATGCCCAACAGTGTGCCGAGCATGCCCAGCAGCACCAGCAAGCCGACCAGGTACGGCGTAAGCGACGGCGCAGGCAATGCCACGCGCTCACCTTCGACACGCAAGCGGACGGCATGGCGCAGGCTCGGGTGCAGGCGATCGAGAAAGCTGCCCAGGCTCGAAGGCGTGGCAGACAGATCGGCGACAGCATGCTGTAGCGTGCCTGTTGCCTGGCTATAACGATGCAGTTCAAGCGCACCCGCGATGTAGCAGACGCCGATCAGCAGCGCGACGGCGGCACCCAGCGGGTTCGAGCCCACGTAGCCCACGCCGATCCAGCACACGGCGACGAAGCCGACGACGAACACTGCAAGGTTGAGAAAATTTCTGAACATGACTTTCCAGTTAGCTGGCACGAAGGGCTGCGAGCAAGCCTTCGACCGGTTGAAAACGAACGTCCAGTTCGGCGAGCAGTACGCTCTGCATGTCTTTACGGAACACGTCCAGCCACAAGGCTGACGCGTCGGCGGGTGAGCCCTGGGTGCGCTGGCGCAGGCCGTCGAAGTACTCGCCCAAGAGGGTGGGCACCTTACCCAGGAGGGATTGCTCGCGCGCGCTCAGCGCCAGCTCCATCACCGCGTCCACCTCCGCGAGCCGGGCCTTCTCGGGCGACCCCTGCGCGAGCATGTCGCGCAGGTTGCCCCTGAGGCTGCCCGTGGTCGCCTGGATCTTCCTTTGCAGGGCGATATAGCGCTGACGAAGCGGCGCGTAGTCGTTGGCGGCATCCAGGTTCGGCATGCCAAGGGCCTCCCGCTGCGCCGAGGTCAGGAAGGCGCGGTCGGTGTTGATGGCATGGACCAGCGCATCGTGCGAGCGCAGGCACTCATCTTCCGCCGCCTGCCCGAAGACCGGCACGTCATCGTCCGGTGCCGAAGGGTTGCCATCGAGCGCCGTCGACAAGGCGACCGCCTGCTTCCAGTCGAGCCAGTGGCTCAGCCGGTCCGGAAGGGAAGCACCGGATTGTGGGGCGTCGACGTCGGTGAGGCGGGTCAGCAGGCGAATGAACGCCGGGCCCCGGACCGTCGACCGTTGAGGTGCTGCTTGCACGCTTTGACCGGCTAAAAGACGACCATTTTACACGCGAACGCAGGCAAGGCCGTTGCACGTCGATGGCAGGCCGGGTCTCAGATGCCGCGGGAATATCAGGGCGCCTGAGAATGGGGTGGCCGGCGCTCAGGCGCCCGTCGGGCGGGGATTGGCCGGCTGGGCCCCGTGACCTTCACGAGGACGCATCGCCACACGGACCAGGTAGATCACGATGAGCACGTTGGCCACCAGGATGGCCAGCTTCAGCCAGCTGAAACGCTCGAAGCATTCGTAGATCTCGACCGGAACGAGGGAGCCGGTGGCAATGACGGTAAACCACTCCGCCCAGTACTTCCGCAGCCACAGGCCGATCCCCTCGGTGGCAAAGATCGCCGCGTAGACCAACGCCACGATGCCGACAGCGACGAACTTCGCCGGGCCCATGCCCTCGAGCAGGTGCACCAGGCTCCAGCGCATGCCGTTGCTTTCGGTCAATTGCAGGTGTTCCAGCCACTGCACGAGGTGCTGGAAACTTTCCTGCTCATCCAGGCGGAACGCCGCGATGGCGATGAAGATCAGCCCGATGGTCTTGACCGCCTTGTAGACCGCGATGATGCGGAGGCCGGCGGGGTAGTGGGGCGTCGCTTCCGGATCGGTCGATGTGCTGTCAGGGGCCATGCTGCCGATCTTAGTAGACAAGGAGGTGCATTCGGTACAAGCCGCGGCCGGATCCCAGACATAGCCTCGACACAGGCCGGACTAGCTTGCAGCGTCCGCCCGCGACCGCAATCCATCCATCCCATCGAGACAGCCGCCCATGAGCTACCGTCCCGCACCGCGTCGCTCCGTCCTGGCCAACGCCATCTACGGCCTCCTCAATCCCATTCCCTTCGGCTTCTTCGTCGCCGCGCTGATCTTCGATGTGGTCTACAGCCGTAGCGGCGAGATCCTCTGGATGAAGGCCGCCGCGTGGCTCATCGCCATCGGCCTGGTGTTCGCCATCATCCCGCGCGTGGTCAACCTCGTGCAGGTGTGGATTACCTCCCGGCGCAGCACGGTCGCCGCCGAACGGCTGGATTTCTGGCTGAACCTGCTGGCCATCATCGTTGCCGTCATCAATGCCTTCGTGCACAGCCGCGACGCGTATGCGGTGATGCCCGCCGGCGTCTGGCTTTCCGCCCTGACGGTCCTGGTCCTGGCCATCTCGCACATCGTCATTGCCGTGCAGCCGACCGCTCCTGGGAGCCTCGTCCATGAATAAGACCCTTTATCGCAGCGTGCTGGCCATCGCCTGCGTGGCCGTCCTTGCCGGCTGTGACGAGAAAGCGTCGTTGCAGCCCGACCAGCAGTCGGGCGACAACCCGCCCCTGCCCAAGGCGCAGAGCTTCATCGTGCCGCCCATGCAGGTGCCCGACAAGGCAGGCTGGAAACAGGGCCAGATCCCGACGGTCGCGCCCGGCCTGAAGATCGAAGCCATGGCCGCCGGCCTGATGCACCCGCGCCAGCTTTATGTGCTGCCCAACGACGACGTGCTCGTCGTGGAGTCCAACGGTCCGGGCACGGAACCGCTGACCACACCCAAGCAGCTCTTCGCCGGCATGGTGAAGAACCAGTCGGGCAAGGGGGGCAAGGGCGGCAATCGCATCACCCTGCTGCGCAAGAACGCGAGCGGTGGGTGGGACAAGCACATCTTCATCGAGAACCTGAATTCGCCCTTCGGCCTGCAGCTGATTGGCGACACGCTCTATGTCGCCAACACCGATGGCATCGTGAAGTTTCCTTATGTGACCGGGGAAACCGAGATCAAGACGCCCGGCGTCGGTTTCACGGACCTGCCGAACACCATCAACCACCACTGGACCAAGTCGCTCCTGGCCAGCCCGGATGGCACCAAGCTCTACGTGGGCGTGGGCTCCAACAGCAACATCACCGAGAACGGCCTGGCCGTGGAATACCGCCGCGCGGACATCCTCGAAGTGGATGTCGCGACGGGCGCGAGCCGCATCTATGCGTCGGGGCTGCGCAATCCGACCGGACTTCAATGGGAGCCCTCCACCGGCAAGCTCTGGGCCATCGTGAACGAGCGCGACGAGATCGGCGCCGACCTCGTGCCGGACTACATGACCTCGGTACAGGAAGGCGCGTTCTACGGCTGGCCCTATAGCTACTACGGCCAGAACGTGGACAGCCGCGTCAAACCGCAGCGCCCCGACATGGTCGCCAAGGCGATCAAGCCCGACTATGCGATCGGCTCGCATGTCGCGCCACTGGGCCTGCTGATGTCGGCCAGCAACGGGCTCCCGGCGAACTACCAGGGCGGCGCCTTCATCGGCGAACACGGCAGCTGGGATCGCTCACCGCTGAGCGGTTACGAGGTCGTCTTCGTGGCGTTCAAGGACGGCACGCCGGTCGGCAAACCCGTGTCCGTGGTCAGCGGCTTCTACTCCAAGGATGAGAAGCAACTCTTCGGCGCCCCCGTGGGCCTGGTGCAGGACAAGGAAGGGGCGATCCTGGTCGCGGACGATGTCGGCGACACGGTCTGGCGCGTGACGGCGGCCGCCGCGAAATAGGCGGTACAAGCCGTTGTAGGAGCCGATTCATCGGCGATAAGGCCGCGCTACGTAGCCGTGCCTTATCGCCGATGAATCGGCTCCTACAAAGAGCTGACGTTTACTCTCTCTGTGGGAGCCGCTTCAGCGGCGATAGCCGGGTTGCCCCGAACCCCATCGCCGGCAAAGCCGGCTCCCACAAAACTCAGGCTGTTACCTGGCGTTCTTTTTCTTTTCGTCCTTGATGGCTTTCTTTTCTTTCATCGTCTTTTCCGGCTTTTTCTTGTCGCTCTTCTTTGAATCCAGGCCCTTGCTCATATCGCCTCCTCAGTCAGGGTTACCACGCGTGTCGCGCGCCTGATGCAAGATTACGCCAATCCGCGGTATCGCAGCGCGTCTACGAAGAGCGTAAGTGCTGACGACATGTGCCGACGATTGGGGTAATAGAGGTGGTAACCCGGGAACGGGGCACACCAGTCCTCCAGCACGGTAATCAACTCTCCGGCCTCGATGTATGACCGGGCCATATCTTCCGGTACCCAGGCCAGTCCCAGGCCGTCCCGCGCCGCCCGCAGGATGTGCGCCGTGCTGTTGAGGGTCAATTGGCCTTCGACGCGAACCTTGATCTCGCGGCCCTCCTTCTCGAACTCCCAGGGGAACAAGGTGCCGTAGGTGGGCAGACGGATGTTGATGCAGTTATGCGCGGTGAGGTCTTGCGGCACGGTCGGCCGGGAACGTCGTTCGAAATACGACGGCGCGGCGACCACCACCATCCGGAAGTCCGGACCGACGCGTACCGCGATCATGCCGTTGCCGACCTGCCCGCCCAGACGGATACCGAAGTCGTAGCGTTCGGCGACGATGTCGACCAGTTCGTTGTTGGCGGATACCTCGACCTGGATATCCGGGTAGCGCGGCAGGAAGGTCGCCAGCATCGGTTCGAGTACGGCTTCCACGGCGTGTACCGAGGTGCTGATGCGGATCGCCCCGGCCGGTTTCTCGCGGAACGAACTCAAACCCGTCAGCTCCGCCTCGATGTCATCGAACATCGGGCCGATGCTGGTGACCAGCCGTTGCCCTGCTTCCGTCGTCGACACGCTGCGCGTGGTGCGGGCGAGCAGGCGCACGCCGAGACGGCCCTCGAGTTTGCGGATGGTGTGGCTAAGCGCCGACTGGGTGGTGTCCAGTTTCGCGGCCGCGCGGGTGAAGCTGCCTTCCCGGGCAACGGCAAGGAAAGCGACGAGGTCGTGGAGATCCTTGCGCATGACACGTGAAACCCACTCATGAATGGCGCAAGGATTTTAGCATCCGGAACACCCGTGCTGGGCTACAGCGAGGAATCGCCCCATTCCGGCACCCCCTGGGAGTCGATTCATGAATTCTGGCTATGAGACCAAGCCGGTTTGACCGGCTAGTCGCGTGAGCACCGGGCCCCTAGATTGGTCAGCTCACAGAGGACACGACATGCAGACACGCAAACTCGGATCGACCGGCCTCGAAGTTTCCGCCATCGGCCTCGGCTGCATGGGACTGCGCTTCGGCTACGGCCCCGCCACCGAACGCGAACCGGCCATCGCCCTGATCCGGGCGGCGGTCGAGCGCGGGGTAACCTTCTTCGATACGGCCGAGGTCTACGGCCCGTTCACCAACGAGGAAGTCGTTGGCGAGGCACTCGCCCCCTTCCGCGACAAGGTGGTGATCGCCACCAAGTTCGGCTTCGACGTTGGCGGTGTGCCAGGCGCACTCAATAGTCGCCCCGAACACATCAGGGCCGTTGCCGAGGCCTCGTTGAAGCGCCTGCGCACCGATGTGATTGACCTGTTCTACCAGCATCGCGTCGACCCGTCCGTACCCATCGAAGAGGTGGCCGGCGCGGTCAAGGACCTGATCGCCGAAGGCAAGGTGAAGCACTTCGGCCTGTCGGAAGCGGGCGTGCAGACCATCCGCCGCGCTCACGCCGTGCAGCCTGTGGCGGCCCTGCAGAGCGAATACTCGCTGTTCTGGCGGGAGCCGGAAGCCGAAGTGATGCCGACCCTGGAAGAACTCGGCATCGGCTTCGTTCCTTTCAGCCCGCTGGGCAAGGGCTTTCTTACCGGCAAGATCGACGCCGCTACGAGCTTCGACAGCAAGGACTTCCGCAACAGCGTGCCGCGTTTCTCTGCGGAGTCGCGCAAGGCGAATCAGGCACTCATCGATCTGCTGGGTACCATCGCAAACGCGAAGCACGTCACGCCGGCACAGATCGCGCTCGCCTGGCTGCTGCACCAGAAGCCATGGATCGCGCCGATTCCGGGCACGACCAAGCTGCATCGACTGGAAGAGAACCTAGGTGCGGCCGACCTCGCACTCAGCGACGAGGATCTGCGCGACATCCACGACTCGGTCTCGAAGATTCCGCTGCAGGGAGAGCGTTATCCGGCCCACCTGCAGGCGCTCGTCGGCCGCTGAGTTCTACCGCACTGCAGCTTGAGCGGTTCGGCCACCCGGCTACACTCGGGAGATCACAGGTGTCCTGTCGTCGCTTACGCGGCGCGCAGGGTGAAACGGGAAGCCGGTGCGGATCGCGAGATCCTATTCCGGCGCTGCCCCCGCAACGGTAAGCGAGAACACCCGACGAGAGACCACTGCGCTAGCGCGGGAAGGTGTCGGGGTGGTGCGGTACGCATCGCTCGCAAGCCCGGAGACCGGCCTGTGCAGGCGCCTTAGGGTGCCTCCTCGGGTGTTGCGGCGGGCAACCGGACGGGCTGATACGGCGCGGCCACCCGCTGCTCCGGGTCCTCTTGTCTGCTCCGCAGCACCCATTTCGCGGGTGAGCGTACGGAGCAGGACCATGAACAAGCTGGACTCAGTTGCGGCCGATGTCGCGACCGTAAAGTTGCTGATCGACGGCGTCTTCGTCGAATCCCAAACCACCGAATGGCGCGATGTCGTCAATCCCGCCTCACAGGCCATCCTCGCGCGCGTGCCATTCGCCACGGCTGACGAGGTGAACGCTGCCGTTGCCGCCGCCACGCAAGCGTTCAAGACCTGGCGCAAGACGCCCATCGGCGTACGCGCGCGTATCTTCCTCAAGTACCAGCAACTGATTCGCGAGCACATGGGCGAGCTGGCCACCCTGCTCAGCGCCGAACAGGGCAAGACCCTTCCCGACGCGGAAGGCGACGTGTTCCGGGGCCTCGAAGTGGTCGAGCACGCGGCCGCCATCGGCAACCTGCAGCTGGGCGAACTCGCCAACAACGTGGCCGGCGGCGTCGACACCTACACTCTCCTGCAGCCGATTGGTGTCTGCGCGGGTATCACGCCGTTCAATTTCCCCGCGATGATTCCGCTGTGGATGTTCCCGATGGCGATCGCCACCGGCAACACCTTCGTGCTGAAGCCGTCCGAGCAGGACCCGATGGTGACGATGCGCCTGGTGGAACTGGCGCTCGAAGCCGGCGTCCCGAAGGGCGTACTCAACGTGGTGCACGGCGGCGAAGACGTGGTCAACGCGATTTGCGACCACGCCGATATCAAGGCGGTGTCCTTCGTCGGCTCCACGCGTGTCGGCACGCACGTCTATCACCGTGCATCGCAGACCGGCAAGCGGGTGCAGTGCATGATGGGCGCGAAGAACCACGCCGTGGTGCTGCCCGATGCCAACAAGGACCAGACGCTCAACGCGCTCGCGGGCGCGGCGTTCGGCGCGGCGGGACAGCGTTGCATGGCGGCTTCGACCGCGGTGCTCGTCGGCGAGTCGCAATCCTGGATAGCCGACCTCGTAAGCAAGGCGAAGACGCTGAAGGTCGGCGCAGGCAACGCCGCCGATACCGATGTCGGCCCACTGATTTCCTGTGCGGCGCGCGAGCGCGTCGAGGCCTTTATTGCCTCGGGTATCGAGCAAGGCGCCATCCTCGAGCTCGATGGCCGCAAACCGCGGGTGCCGGGCTTCGAGGACGGCAACTTCGTCGGTCCGACCATCTTTTCCGGCGTGCGACCCGGCATGCGCATCTACGACGAGGAAATCTTCGGGCCGGTGCTGGTCATCCTTGCCGCCGACTCGCTCGACGACGCGATCGCGCTGGTCAACGCCAATCCGAACGGTAACGGCACGGCCGTGTTCACCCAGTCCGGTGCCGCTGCGCGTCGCTTCCAGGAAGACATCGACGTGGGCCAGGTGGGTATCAACGTGCCCATTCCCGTCCCGGTACCGCTGTTCTCCTTCACCGGCTCGCGCGCCTCGAAGCTGGGCGACCTCGGCCCCTACGGCAAGCAGGTCGTCATGTTCTATACCCAGACCAAGACGGTGACACAGCGCTGGTTCGACGACGACACGCTACACGTCGGCGTCAACACCACCATCAGTCTCAAGTGATGGCCGCGGTCATGGATATTCCCCGGACACCACCGCCACAAACGGACCTGAGCGAAGACCAGCTCGCGTTTCGCGATGCCGCGCACGCGTTCGCCCTGGCCGAGCTTGCGCCACATGCGGCGCGCTGGGACGCAGAGAGCGAGTTCCCGCGTGAGGCGATAAGCAGGGCCGGCGACCTTGGTTTCTGCGGCCTTTACGTTGACGAAAAGGCCGGTGGCACGGGGCTCACGCGCCTGGATGCGACCATCGTCTTCGAGGAACTCGCTGCCATCGATCCCTCGACGGCCGCCTTCATCAGCATCCACAACATGGCCACCTGGATGCTCACCGCACACGCGACGCCGGCCCTACGCGACATATGGGGACCGCTTCTCGCCAGCGGCACGAAGCTGGCGTCGTATTGCCTCACCGAGCCGGGCGCCGGCTCGGATGCCGGGTCATTGAAAACCCGGGCCGAGCGTGACGGCGACTCGTATGTGATCAGCGGCAACAAGGCGTTTATCTCCGGCGCCGGAGCGACGGACATGCTGGTGGTGATGGCACGCACCAGTGAAGGCGGCGCACGCGGCATAAGTGCCTTCGCGGTGCCGGCGTATTCTCAGGGTATCGGCTATGGGCGCAATGAGGAGAAGCTGGGCTGGCACAGTCAACCGACGCGAAGCGTGAGCTTCGACGGCGTGCGTATTCCCGCGGACCATCGACTGGGTGCCGAAGGCGAAGGTTTCAAGATCGCGATGAAGGGACTCGATGGCGGGCGCCTGAACATCGCTGCATGCTCGCTCGGCGCCGCCCAGGGCGCACTGGATGCAGCCCGTCGCTACATGGGTGAGCGCAAGCAGTTCGGCAAGAAGCTGGGGGAATTCCAGGCCTTGCAGTTCAAACTTGCCGACATGGCCACGCAGCTCGTCGCCGCACGCCAGATGGTGCATACGGCGGCACGCAAGCTGGATGCCGGCAGCAGCGATGCGACCGTATGGTGTGCGATGGCCAAGCGCTTCGCCACGGACGCCGGTTTCACCATCTGCAACGATGCCCTGCAGATTCATGGCGGCTATGGCTACATCCGCGAGTACCCGATCGAACGGCTGTTGCGCGATTCCCGCGTGCACCAGATCCTCGAGGGTACCAATGAAATCATGCGCGTTATCATCGCGCGTCACCTGCTCAATACCGAAGAGGAACTGCGATGAGCGACACCGCGACGCGCTACACCGGGCTTACGCTGGAGATCGACGGCCACGTGGCCATCGTCACGCTGGCCAATGCCCCAGCCAACGCCTGGACCCGCGATAGCCTGGTCGCCTTGCGCCACCTCGTCCACGACCTCGACGCCAACCGCGATATCTATGCGCTGGTGGTCACGGGCGAAGGCGAGAAGTTCTTCTCGGCCGGCGCCGACCTCAAACAGTTCGCCGATGGCGACAAGGCCGTGGCGCGAGAAGCCGCTCGCCGCTTCGGCGAAGCGTTCGAGGCCTTGTCCGCCTTCCGCGGGGTGAGCATCGCAGCGATCAACGGTTACGCCATGGGCGGCGGTCTCGAATGCGCCCTCGCCTGCGACCTGCGCATCGCCGAGGAACAGGCTCAGCTGGCGTTACCCGAAGCTGGCGTCGGATTACTGCCGTGTGCGGGTGGCACGCAGAACCTCGCGCGTCTGGTCGGCGAAGGCTGGGCCAAGCGAATGATCCTGCTGGGTGAGCGAGTGGATGCGGCRACGGCACTGCGCATCGGTCTGGTCGAAGACGTCGTGCCGAAAGGCGAATCGCGCGCTCGCGCCATCGCCTGGGCGCTGCAAGCCGGCAAGCAGAGTCCGACCAGCGTCGCGGCATGCAAACGGCTGGTCCAGGCCACGCGCACGCAAACCCACGCCACGGCCCTGGTCAGCGAACGCGAAGCCTTCGTGGATCTGTTCGACAGCCAGGACCAGAAGGAAGGTGTGCTCGCCTTTCTCGAAAAGCGCGCACCGACGTGGAAGAACGCATGAGCGACGTGACTCTCCCGCCCTCGGCCGAAGCACCGGTGCTCTTCGAGGAACGTGTTGCCGGTAACGGCAAACGCATTGGCGTTGCCACGCTCAACGCACCGAAGACCCTCAACGGTCTTTCACTCGACATGGCACGGCTGCTCGACGAGCGGTTGCGCGCTTGGGCTGGCGACGAGGCCGTCGCCTTGGTCGTGCTGCAAGGCGCCGGTGAGAAAGCGTTCTGCGCGGGGGGCGACCTGCACAGCCTGTATCGGTCCATGCGCGACTACGAAGCCAGCGGTAGCGGCGACGTGAGGAACAACGCCTACGCCAGTGACTTCTTTTCGGTGGAGTACCGTCTCGACTACCTGATCCATACATATCCGAAGCCCATCCTTTGCTGGGGCCACGGTATCGTCATGGGCGGCGGCATCGGCTTGATGGCAGGCGCGAGCCACCGGGTGGTGACGGAGCGCTCGCGCCTCGCATTCCCGGAGATCACCATCGGCCTGTATCCGGACGTCGGCGGTAGTTTCCTGCTGCACCGGGTGGCGGAAAAGGCGGGCATTTTCCTTGCCCTCACAGGCGCGCCCCTGAACAGTGGCGACGCCATTCATGCCGGCCTCGCCGACGTGCAGCTACCGGTAGCCAGTCGCGAGCATCTCGATGCGGCCCTGCTCCTTGCCGCATGGTCGGACGATAACCAGCGCAACGCGCCCCTGCTCACGGAGGTGCTCGAGCGCTTCGCCGTGCCGCCGACGTCCGGTCCTTTGCAGGACCACCGCGCCGCGATCGCGTCTGCCTGTGCACACGGCGACCTCGGCATGGTCGTTGCCGCGATCCAGGCCATGCCAGGCGACGATCCATGGCTGGTCACGGCGAGGCAGACGCTGGACGCGGGTGCGCCCGGTTCCGCACGATTGGCCTTTGAATTACAGCAGCGCGCTTCGCATCTGTCGCTGGCCGACACCTTCCGCCTCGAATACGTGGTCTCCCTGCGCTGCGCCGCCCACGGCGACTTCGCCGAAGGCATCCGCGCCTTGCTGATCGACAAGGACCGCACGCCGCGGTGGCGTCCGGCGACCCTGGCCGACGCGACGCCGACGTGGGTCGCACCCTTCTTCATTGCGCCCTGGAACGCCGGCGAGCATCCGCTGCGCGACCTGGGCAACGACACCGCTCCGAGGAATGAACGATGAGCCGCATCGCCTTTATCGGCCTGGGCAACATGGGTGGCCCGATGGCTGCCAACCTGCTCAAAGCCGGGCACACGCTGCATGTTTTCGACCTTGCCGCCGAGGCGGTTGCACAGGCCGTATCCCACGGCGCAAGCGCCGCGAACACGGCAACGGACGCCGTGCAGGGCGCGGAGGTCGTGATCTCCATGCTGCCGGCCAGTCGCCATGTCGAAGGGCTGTACCTGGGTGAGTCCGGGCTGCTCCGGCACATTGCCGATGGCGCACTGGTGATCGACTGCAGCACGATCGCTCCCGCGTCGGCGCAGAAGGTCGCCAGGGCGGCTGGCGAACGTGGGCTGACCATGATCGATGCGCCGGTTTCCGGTGGCACGGCGGGTGCGGCAGCGGGCACGCTCACCTTCATCGTGGGCGGCGAGAGGGACGCGCTGGAGCGGGCGCGCCCCGTGCTGGCCAACATGGGCAAGAACATCTTCCACGTCGGCGCCAGCGGTGCGGGCCAGGTGGCCAAGCTGTGCAACAACATGGCGCTCGGGGTCATCATGGCGGTCACCGGCGAGGCGATCGCGCTCGGTGTCGCCCACGGACTGGACCCCGCCGTGTTGTCGCAGATGATGGCCGTGAGCACGGCCCGCAGTTGGGCCACCGAAGTCTGCAATCCCTGGCCGGGTGTTCTGGAGAACGCACCTGCCTCGCGCGGCTATACCGGCGGCTTCGGCAACGACCTCATGCTCAAGGATCTCGGACTCGCGGCAGAGGCGGCGATGGGCGTGGGCGCATCGATTCCGCTCGGCGAACTCGCGCGCAATCTCTACGCCATGAACAGCCAGGCGGGTCATGGCGGGCTGGACTTCTCCAGCGTCGTGAAGCTCGTCGCAAAGCCCTGAGGACAGGGCGCTGGCGTGGCATGTGAGCCGATTAAACGATATATTCGGCTCATTTGATGAGCCGAATAGCATCGGCATTCGGCTCATCGGGTCAGAGAGAGGCGACATGACCGACCCCCAATGGATCTGGCAACACACTGACTGGCCGGCCTTTCGCTGGCACGGTGACGGTGTGCCAGCCCTTTTGCGAGCGTGCCAGTTGGCTCAGGGACGCCTACTGGGCGCGGTGGGTTCGGCCGGTGCCGAGGCGGGTCTCGAAACCGAGTTGGATTCCCTCCTCCAGAACATCATCACGTCCTCCGCCATCGAGGGCGAGCCACTCAACGCGGCCTCGGTACGGTCATCGCTGGCAAGGCGACTCGGGCTCCAGGGTGAGATGGATGGACGCAGCACGCCGCGCAGCGAGGGCCTGGCCGAGCTGATGCTTGACGCCACCCAGCACTACACGCAGCCGCTCGACCTCCCGCGGCTGTTTCATTGGCACCACCTGTTGTTTCCGGCGCGGGAGACATGGCTTCCGGTACGCATCCGTATCGGTGAGCTCCGGGGTGACGCGCCGATGCAAGTCATTTCCGGCCGCCTCGACAAGCCGACCGTGCACTTCGAGGCCCCGCCACGCGAGGGCCTGGACACCCAGGTCAACGCCTTTCTCGCATGGTTCGAGTCGAGTGCGCGGACATCGACGCTCGACCCACTCCTGCGCGCCGGCATTGCCCACTTCTGGTTCGTGACGCTACATCCCTTCGACGACGGCAACGGGCGACTTACGCGCGCGATCACCGATCTGGCACTGGCCCAGGCGGAACATCAGGCCATCCGCTTCTACACCATGTCGGCCAGCATTCTTGCCGACCGCTCCGGCTACTACCGCGTGCTCGAACAGAGCCAAAAGGGCGACCTCGACATCACGGAATGGCTGGTCTGGTTCCTGCAGACGTTGCTGAACAGCCTCGAGCAGGCACTGTTGCGCATCGACCGCGTGCTCGACAAGGCGCGGTTCTGGCGCGAGCACGGAGACCACGTGCTTACGGCGGAACAGCGCAAGGTGATCAATCGTCTGCTCGATGGTGGTGAACGCGGCTTCGCCAATGGCATCAACGCCTCGCAGTACCAGGCCGTGGCAAAAGTCTCGAAGGCCACGGCGACGCGTCACCTGGGCGACCTCACGGAAAAAGGTCTACTGCGCCGACTCCCCGGCGGGGGCCGCAGTACGCGCTACGAGATCGATTGGGCGGAGCGCTCGATGCGATGACGACGAGGCTCTCTGCGAAAGCACCGCGCATGGCGACCTTCGGATCCGCGATCCGTCTCTGGCTTGGCATGTTGCTCATTGCCGTCATCGCGGTACTCGCGTCCGTGCTGATCGGCGGCGGAGACTCGACCGTCGCCGCATCGTGGCAGGGCCTCGTGTCGTCGATGGATACGCCCATGCATTCGATCATCTGGGAACTGCGCCTGCCCCGCTCCATCGCGGCGTACGGCGTGGGAGGCCTGCTCGCGATGTCGGGCTGCCTGATGCAGATCCTGGTACGCAACCCGCTGGCCGATCCCTATACGCTCGGCCTTTCCGGCGGGGCCTCGGTGGGCGCCCTGGGCGCCATGCTGGGGGGACTTGGCGCCGTGCTGATCGCCGCGGGCGCGGCGTCAGGCGCGCTGCTCGCCTGCCTGGCCGTGTTCGTGCTCGGCCATCGCGATCTGTTGTCCCGCCAGCGTGCCGCGCAACGCGAAGACTCCACCGACCTCATCCTGATCGGCGTGATGCTGGCGTCCGGCTTCGGCGCCATCGTCAGCATGATGCTGGTGCTGGCGCCGGACAAGAACCTGCGCGGCATGCTGTTCTGGATGATGGGCGACCTCAGCGGCGTGGCCAATCCGTTGCTCCCCGTGGTCAGCCTGTTGCTTGGCGTGCTGTGCGTCGTACCGCTCGGGCGGCAGCTCAACCTTCTCGGTCGCGGCGAAGAGTCCGCCAGCGCGCTTGGCGTTCGCCCCAACGTAGTGAAGTCCGCGATCTTCGTCATCGCTTCGCTGGCGACCGCCGTCGCGGTGACGACCGCCGGTACCGTGGGCTTCGTCGGGCTGGTGGTTCCGCATGCGCTGCGCCGTGTCATCGGCAATGACCAGCGCGTGCTGATTCCCGCGTGCGCGATTGGTGGCGGCATCGTTGTCGTCGTGGCCGACACGATCTCGCGGATCGTCGCCGATCCCATCCAGCTACCGGTCGGCGCCGTCATGGCGGTAATCGGCGTACCGACCTTCATGTTCCTGCTGGTGAAGCGCCGATGAGCAGCGTTCTCGCCACTGAGGCCGTCAGCCTCTCCGTACGAGAACGCATGCTGGTGCGCGAGTTGAGCATGCGCGTCGAACCCGGCCAGGTCTGGTGCGTGCTCGGTCCGAACGGGGCGGGCAAGTCGACCTTGCTGCGTGCGCTTGCCGGCCTGCGCGAACCCGACCAGGGACGCGTGCTGCTGGGCGACCGCGATATACGGGCGTACCGGCCGATCGAGCTTGCCCGCCTGCGTGGCTTCCTGCCGCAATCCATCGTCGACGCCTTCAGTCTTACCGTGATGGAAGCGGTGGTCGCCGCACGGCACCCTCGGCTGCCGTTCTGGGCATGGGGCGACGAGGATCTCGAGCCGGCGCAGCGTGCCCTGCGCACCTTCGAACTGGAATCGTTGGCGGAGCGCGACGTGACGACCCTCTCCGGTGGCGAGCGCCAACGCGTGAACATCGCCGCACTCTTCACCCAGGATGTCGACGTGATGCTCCTCGACGAGCCTCTGTCGTCGCTGGACCTGCATCACCAGATGAAGACCCTGCACGAGTTGTTGCACACCGCGGCGCATGATGGAAAATCCGTGGTGTATACGGTGCACGACATCAACCTGGCTTTCCAGCACGCGACGCATGCCGTGCTCCTGGACGGCAGTGGCGGTGCGCTTGCCGGCTTCACGGACGAGGTCATCACCAGCGAACATCTGTCGGCTGCCTTCCACCATCCCATCCACGGCGTAACACTCGACGGCGAACGTTTCTTCCGTGCCGGACGCCTCAACGGACGTTCCCCATGATTCGCGCCCTTGGCCTTCTCGCCCTTTTTATCGCCAGCGCCGCCAGCGCCGACGTGACGGTGACCGACGATGCGGGACGCACGGTCACGCTCAAGGCTCCCGCCCATCGCATCGTCAGCCTCGCACCGAACATTACCGACGCACTCTTCGCCGCCGGCGCAGGGTCCTACGTCGTGGGCACCTCCCGCTTCAGCGATCATCCGGACGAAGCGAAGAAGGTGCCAATCATCGGCGACGCCACGATGATCGATCTGGAGCGGATCGTCGGTCTCAAGCCGGACGTCATCGTCGTCTGGCGAAGCGGCACGCCGGCGGCACAGGTGGAGAAACTCAGTCGGCTCGGCATTCCGATTTTCTATTCGGAGACGACGCGTCTCGCCGACGTCGCACCCGCCACGCGACGTTTCGGGAAGCTCGCCGGCACGCAGGACGTAGCCGATCGGAACGCGGCGGCTTTCGACGCCTCGCTGGCGAAGCTTCGCAGCGACTATGCCGGCAAGGCACGTCTGAAGGTCTTCTACCAGATATGGGACCGTCCCCTGATGACGATCGGCCGTGCGCAGATCATCGATGACGCGCTCGACCTTTGCGGTGGTGACAACATCTTCGCCGACCTCTCGCAGGCAGCGCCCACCGTCACGCGCGAAGCCGTGCTGGCGCGCGATCCCGACGTCATCATCAGCGGCGACGGCGGCGGCCACGACGACCTCGCCGTATGGCGCCAGAGTGGTTTCCTGAGTGCGGTGAAGCACGACAACGTGATGACCGTCGATACCCCCACACTCGCCTCGCCCTCGCCCTCCATCCTCGCCAGTGTGGATGTGCTGTGCCGCCGGCTGGACGAAGCCCGTGCCCGAAACCGGCGCTGACCCTTAGCGCGCCCGCGACCCCGTCTTGTGGTCGCCATCACGTATGGCTTTCTAGAATCCTCACCACGAGCCCTGTGGACCGGTTCCGATGACCCGACATCCCCCTTTCGTGCCTGGTGATACCGACGGCCTTTCGTGGCTGGATCGCGGTGGTGAAGCCGGTGCGCTGATTCGCGCATTCGACTGGACGCGCACACCCTTGGGCGCGCTCGAGACGTGGCCGCAGAGCCTGCGCACCATTACCGCCATGCTGCTGCTCTCACCCGTTCCTATCGTGCTGTTGTGGGGCCCGCAGGGCATCATGATCTACAACGACGCGTACTCCATCTTCGCCGGCGCCCGGCATCCGCGACTGCTGGGTTCGGAGGTGCGCAAGGGCTGGGCTGAGGTCGCCGACTTCAACGACAACGTGATGCGGGTAGGGCTTGCGGGCGGCACGCTGGCGTACAAGGACCAGCAGCTCACGCTCGAACGGAATGGAAAGCCCGAACCGGTGTGGATGAACCTGGATTACTCGCCGGTCCTCGACGAGAGCGGGATGCCCGGCGGCGTCATCGCCTTCGTGGTGGAGACCACCGCCCGTGTCCGCGCAGAAGAGAACGTACGCGAGGGCGAACGGCGATTTCGCGAGCACCTCGAAGCCATGGTGGCCGAGCGCACGGCCGCGCTCGAACGCAGCGAAGCCAACCTGCGCACCATTTTCGAGACCTCGCACCTCTACCAGTACCTGCTCTCGCCCGATGGCAACGTGGTCTACGCGAACGCCACAGCGCTGGCCGGCGTCGAAGCGACGCTGGACGATGTGGTCGGACTGCCGTTCTGGCTCACGCCGTGGTTCGGTGGCACGCCAGGCATGCCACAGGCTGTCGAAGCGGCGACCCGACGAGCGGCCGCCGGAAAGAGCGAGCACATGAGCATGGCATTGAACCTGCCTACGGGCGTACGTTCGTTCGACTTTTCGATGCGCCCGGTGACGGATGAATCCGGCAATGTGGTCGCCATGGTGCCCGAAGCAGTCGAGAAGACCGCGCGCATCAAGGCCGAGCAAACCCTCCTGCAGGTGCAGAAGATGGAGGCGCTCGGCAATCTCACAGGCGGCATCGCGCACGACTTCAACAACCTGCTGATGGCCGTGCAGGGGAGTCTCGACCTGCTTCGCGAACGCATGCCGCAGGAGCCGCTGCTGCTGCGCCTGGCGGACACCGCCATCGCAGGCGCGGAACGCGGTAGCGCCTTGACGCGACGCATGCTCGCCTTCGCGCGACGCCAGGACCTCAAGACCGAGAGCATCGACCTGCGCCAGCTCGTGGAAGGCATGACCGAGCTGCTGCGTCGGTCGCTCGGTCCCACCATCGTGCTGGAGACGTACTTCGGGCCACGCGTCCCCACCATCCGCGCCGATGCAAATCAACTGGAGACGGCCCTGCTGAATCTGGCCGTCAACGCCCGTGACGCCATGGACGGCGTGGGCACGTTGATTATCACGACCGACGAAGACTGGATGCAGGAGGGCCACGCCACACTCTCCCCGGGTCACTACGTGCGCCTGTCGGTGTCGGATTCGGGTGCCGGCATGGACGAAACCATGCTCAAGCGCGCCATCGAGCCGTTCTTCACCACCAAGGGCGTCGGCAAGGGCACGGGCCTCGGCCTCTCCATGGTTCACGGCCTGTCCGAGCAACTCGGTGGCACGCTAATCCTCCGCAGCCGCGTGGATGAAGGCACCACCGCCGAAATCTGGCTGCCCGCCGCACAGGTCCATGATCTACCGGCGTCACGCGAGGCGCACGTTACGCAAGTCCCGGGACGCTGCGCACCAGACACCGTCGTCAGCATCCTTACCGTGGACGACGACGACCTGGTTCGCACGACAACGGTCGACATGCTGGAGGCCCTCGGCTACCAGGTCATCCCTGCGCGCTCGGGGCACGAGGCACTGCAGGTGCTTGAAGCGACCTGCGTGGACCTCGTCATCACCGACCACGCCATGCCGCAGATGACCGGTACCCAGCTCGCCGAACGCATACGCGAGCGCTGGCCGGATCTCCCCATGATCATGGCCACGGGCTATGCCGACCTGCCAGCCGGCCCGCAGCTGCAAATCCCCCGCCTGGCCAAACCTTACTCGCAAGCGACCCTGGCCGACGCCGTGCATCGAACCGTGTCGCGGCCACGCTGAGCATGCGTGGCCTGATGAGATCTGAGGGATCGGAGTACTACGGCTTCTTGTCGCCGGCACCCGGCGGCAGGCGATACCGCTGCTTGCTATAGGCCCAGCTCGGCCACAACGCGTGCGCCAGCGCCTCTTTCTCCAACTGGGAATCCACCGGCTGCAGGTCGAGCTTCTCGCCGTCGATCAGATAGTGATATTGCGTCGCCGGCTGGTTCGGCCGAAGGACGATGAGGCGGTCGCCCTTGAGATAACCGTAGTTGTCGCCGTACTGCATGATGGCGCGGTCCGGATAACGCTGGGTCAGATCTGCACCAAGCATCGGATGCTCACTGCTGATACCGATGAGCGAGAGGAGGGTGGGTGCAAGATCGACCTGGCTGACGATGTGATCGTCTTTCTTCACCGGCACGCCCGCGCCGAGAATCAGCGCGGGGATGTGGAAATGCGTGACGGGCACGAGATTTGCGCCGAACACGCGCGCGTCGTGGTCCGCGACGATCAGGAACACCGTGTGGCTCCAGTACGGCGACTGCTTGGCTCGCTCGAAGAAGCGGCCGATGGACCAGTCCGCATAACGTACCGCGTTGGCGTTGCTGGCAGGTTCGCCCTCGGGCGTGATCCGGCCCGCCGGGTATTCCCATGGCGTGTGGTTCGACACGGAGAAGGCCACGGTAAGCGTGGGCTTGTTGCCGTCATCGAGAAGGCGCTGGTGCAGCTCGTTGAACATGTCTTCGTCGGAGGCGCCCCAGGAGCCGATGAATCCGGGCTTGGTCTTGAAGCTCGCGCTGTCGACGACTTCGTTGAAGCCGTTGCCGAAGAAGAACGAACGCATGTTGTCGAAGTGCGCCTCACCGCCGTAGAGGAAGCGCGTGTGATACCCGAAGGTGTCGAGCAAGGCGCCGAGGGTGAAGAAGTCGCGCTGGCTGCGCGGCAGCTTGAGCACGGCCTCGGCCGGCGTCGGCAGGAAGCCCGTGGTGACGGCTTCCAGTCCACGCGCCGAGCGCGTGCCCGTCGCGTAGGTTCGGGTCAGCCACCATCCCTCGTTGGAGAGCTTGTCCAGTTCGGGCGTGTAGCCGTCGCCACCCAGGCTGCCGACGAACTGCGCGCCGAGGCTTTCTTCGAGGATGATGACCAGGTTCAGTGGCTTGTCGCCTTTCCGGGTCGCCTGCTGGCGATGCAGGCTGGGATAGGTCGCGTCCAGTGGCGGACCATCCAGGCCGGCGGCCTGACGCACGATCGCCTGCATTTCGTCGTCGGGTAACTTGCCGTAGACCGCCGACGCGGAACGTTCGTTGCCCAGCGCGAGCGCTGCATTGAGCACGTTGTAAAGCGAATTCAGCGGCAGCGTGTTGACCATCGCGTCGTTGGTGAAGGCGACCTGCGAGGCGTTGAGCGGACGATGCTGCAGCGTGCCGCGGCCGGCCAGGAAAAGCACGGCGAACAGGACCACGGTGACAACGGGACGCATCCAGCCGCGCACGCGTGCACGATCCGGCTGACGCGTCGGCAGCAGGCGGAAACCGAGCCAGCCGATCAGCGCGAACACCACCAGGCCGGCTGCGACGGACAACTTGTAGCCGTTCCAGAGCATGGAGGCCACTTCGTGCGGGCTGGTCAGGTACTCGAAGTACAGGCGGTTGGGGCGCGTATCGTATTCGACGATGAATTGCGGGGTCGAGACTTCCAGCAACACGAAGGCCAGCCACCAGAAGCGCAGCCACCAGGCCGCTATGCGGGTGGGCCACGCGCGATGGCCGAGCCAGGGCGAGAGCAGCGCCGGCAAGGCGACGATCATCGCGATGAGTGAGAGATCGATGCGCCAGCCACCCATCAGCACGGGCCAGAGGCCGCCACCGTTGTGGACGCGCGACCATTGCCACACGGACAGGCCGACGCGGGAAAGCGTCAGGAAGACGAGGGCGGCAAGGATGAAACGCCAGGTGAGCTTGCGCACGTTGGAGTATCCGGTATCAGGGCGGTAACGACCCGAAGACTTTACACTGTGCGCCCCAGGAACGACTTACGGCAGCCTTTCAGGCGCCAAACGAGGACCGACGATGTTCAGACTGGCCGACGCCAAGCCGATCGCCCATGGGCACATCCGCGAGGTGTACCAGCACCCGGACGACTCCGATCTGCTGATCAAAGTGATCACCAGCGCATCGATCGAGGAGCGCTGGAACCAGGCGCCGTGGTACCGCCGTATCGCGCGCAGCGGTCCGTACAAGGACTTCGTGCGCGAGTTCAAGGAATACGTCACGAGCCTCTACGTGGGCGCCTATGCGACCTCGCCCCTCGCTCGCATCGTCGGCCTGGAGATGACCGATATCGGCATGGGGCAGATCGTGGAGAAGGTGCGGCAGCCGAATGGGCAGCTCGCGCCGACGCTGCATGCCTGGGTCCAGGCCGAAGGCTTTACCGAGAAAACGCGGCTTGAGCTCGAAGCGTTCTACGCACGCCTGCTCAGCCACAACGTCATCGCCGCCGACCTGCACGCATGGAACGTGGTGTATGGGGAGGACTCGCGCGGTGGCCCGCGACTGGTGATGATCGATGGCTTCGGCGAGAAGAATATCGTGCCGCATTGTTCGATGAATCGCGCGCATAACGCGTCACGCACGAAGAAGAAGTACGAGCGGATGTTGAAGCGGACGATGGCTGAGGCGCCTGCGGTTTAGAGCATCGCCGATGAATCGGCTCCTACCGGGCTGGGTTCGCTTTGTCTGGCTGGTACACAACCTGGCCGGCTGCCGTCGCCCGGTAGCAACACCGAACGCACGCGGTTGGCCACGCCCATATCCACGACTTTCTCGCGGATGACGCAGCTGTCCAGCGCATCCTCGTTCAGAAGGATCCAGCGGTGGGCGGGATCGGCCCGCTGCCAGACGCGGGCATCCGCCATCTGCAACGCGGCGTCGCGCGCGAAGCCGAACTCGGTCACCGGGCGTCGCGCCTGATAGAGCACTTCCTCTCGCCACGAAACCAGACCGAGCTGGCCGTCGGGACCGATCCGTGCGTCGGCCTCGCTCATCAACTGGGTCGCGGACTGGTTGGCGTTGAGCAGCGGATAGGTGGTCACCGGCCAGACGATCCATGCCAGGCCGATACCGAGCACCAGCGCGAGCACACCACGCCGCGGACGGCATACCGCGGCGGCCACGAGGAAGGCGGCACCCAGGGCGATGACGCACAGCCACAGCGACTGGCCGTGATCGGCCAGTTGATAGCCTTCGGCAATGCGCTGCGCCGCCTTCGGCGCGGCCTTCCAGGCCCACGCACCGACACCGACGAACACCACGCCGGATGCCACAGTGAGCCCGAACGCGAGCCTCGGCAGCCACCGCGTCTTCAGGAGGTCACCGAGATAGGGCGCCATGGCCAGCGCCAGCATGGGCAGCCCCGGCAGGATGTAGATCGCGCGTTTGCCGCTCGGGATGGAAAAGAACACAAGGGTAAGGACGAACCATGCCAGCGGCATCCACACGCGCGGTTCGCGACGTCGCAGCGCCTCTCGCCAGCGAGGGACGAGAAAGGGAATCAACAGCCACGTCGGCGCCCAAACGCGCAGGATCACCAGCAGGAAGAACCACGGCGCCTCCTCGTGCTGCCATGAGTTGGCATAGCGGTCGGCGGTCTGGTGGAACAGGATGTCCTCGACGTAGGCCACGTACTCGGGTGTGCGGAACCCATAAGCGGTGACCAGCATAGGCAGCAGCCAGACGGAGATCGCAAGGAGGAAAGCAATGGCACCGCCGGCCCAGCGCCAGCCGTCGCCGTGTGTCCGGGCGAGACCGGGCCACTGCCGAGCCCGCATCACGGCATAGGGAATGAGCATGAACAGGGCGATGACACCCACGCCCTTGGTGATCACCCCCAGGCCGGCCGCGAAGCAGCCGAGCCAGTACATCTTCCAGTCCGGACCACGCAGGCAATGCAGCAACAGGCCGGTATTGGCCAGGGTGATCCAGAACAGGGAGAGGGGATCGATCTGGCCGTGCTTGATGACATCGACGAAGGTCATCGTTGTCAGCACGATGGCTGCGGCGTGCAGACCGACCCGCGGATTCCACAGGCGACGCCCGAGACAGGCGACCAGGGCCAACGTGCCCAGGCCGGAGAACAGGGATGTCAGCAGGAAGGCGCCGCGCCAGCCGTTGGTGAGCGCCATCCAGGCGGCCTCGGTCCACATGAGCATGGGCGGCTTGTCCGCATAGAGCTCCAGGCCCCGGTGCGGAAACAGCCATTGGCCGGATTCGAGCATCTGTCGTGCGACGAGGGCGAAACGCGGCTCATCCGGTGGCCAGGGATCACGCATGCCGATGCCGGCCGCTAGAACCACCAGGGCGAAGAGCATGAACCCGCCGAGTTCACGGCGAAAGGATCGTTCGGCGGCGGTCATCGGATAAGGGGAAACGGCCAGGTCGGCGGCCATGCTAGTCGAGGCGGCTGACAAGTCCCTTACAGCGGACGGAAGGGCCGCTGGCCGATTCCATTTCATTTTTCCGGAGCTGGAACGTCTAGGGTGTTCGCCGGTGCGGAAATCGGCGCTCGTTCTGCCCGTACGGGCGTCGATTTCCCACCGTGCGAACCTATAGTGACCCTCTCCCAGCCTCATGAACGCGGTCAGACACACCATGGATCCCTCCCAGGCGGCGGGCACGCCAGCGGGCGGTAAACGTGCCGCGCAGGTGGTTGCCCTCTTCCGTGAACACAATGCGGCGCTCGTGGCTTTCCTGCGAGCGCGACTGAATTCGCTTGCCGATGCCCAGGAGGTAGCGCAGGAGGTTTATCTCAAGCTGCTCTCGCTGGACGAGGCGACCCGGATCGACTCACCCCGTGCTTTTCTCTTTCGCGCCGCCTCCAACCTGGCCGTGGACCGCCTGCGCATGCGCAACGTGCGTGCCTCGGCCCCGATGGATCCGGACAACGACGACTGGCACGTCACGCCTATTCCCGAACAGCACGCCTCGGCGGTCGAACAATGGCAGGTCCTCCGCCAGTCCCTGGACGAACTGCCGCCGAAGACCAGCCGGGCCTTCGTCATGCATGTCGTCGACGGACGCGACTTCGCCGCGATAGCCCGGGACATGAAACTGAGCGAGCGCATGGTGCGCTACCACGTGGCCAACGCCCTGGCGCACTGCCGCGAACGCCGCGATCGCGCGGAGAACCCCCAATGAACACTGCTTCCTTCGTCGATCGTCATATCGAGAACACCGCCGCCGACTGGTGGTCGCGCCTGCGCGACCCCGCGTTGCCCGAACAGGCCATGCTGCAATGGAGCGATTGGCTCGAAGCCGACAAGCGCCATGCCGCCGCCTTCGACCGCGCGTGCGACCTCGCCGAAAGCGCGACCGCCATGGATAGCGCCACGCGCGAGGCTTTCGTGGCGCGATACGTGCCGCCGACGCCGCACCGCCGGTCGCCGCCGCGGCTTGCCCTCAGCCTGGCCGCGGGCGTAGCCATCGTCGTGCTCGGCGCGGGGCTGTACGTGGGCCTGCGTCCTGCGGGCACCGAATCGACCCGCCAGTACGCCAGCGAGCGCGCCGGGCACCGCGACATCGCGCTGCCTGATGGCTCGAGCATCGAGCTTGGCGGCGCGACGTCGATCACCGCGAGGTACGGCCGCGACGAACGTGCCGTGGACCTCGAGGCCGGCGAAGCCTTTTTTCGCGTCGCCCATGCCGAGCGCCCCTTCGTGGTGACGGCCGGCCCGCTGCGGATCCGCGACCTGGGGACCGCTTTCAACGTCCGCCGGACGGGCAACCGCGTCACCGTGGCGGTCACGGAAGGCCGCGTGCGGGTATCGCCCTCCGCCACCGATGGCGATGCGGCCACCGTGGAGCTTGGCGCGGGGCGTGAAGTCTCGTTCGATCCCGAGACGCAGGCCATGCGCATCCTCGACGTGACCCCGGCCTCCGCGACCGCCTGGCGCGGCCACCGGCTGGAGTTCGTCAACGAGCCCCTGGCCTCGGTCGTGGAGAATGTGAACCGCTATAGCGCACGGCCGATCCGGCTGGCCGACGCCGACCTGGGCCGACTGACGTTTACCGGTACCGTCGAGGTCGATACCATCGACAGTTGGGTGTCCGCGTTACCGCGGGTCTTCCCGGTTCGCGTGGATAGCTACGCCGACCGGCTGGAGCTGGCTCGCCAGACATCGATGACGCGGAGTCAGAAGCCGCGCTGAAACTCACCCTTTGGGACGGCAGATCTTGCAGTACTCGCTTCGCGGGCGCCGGCGCGCACTCACCGGCGCTCTCGCGCTTGCGTGGGCGATCCGTGTCGCCTGCGCCGCGGACGCTTCCGGCGGCGGTTCCACGAATGTCGTCATCCCGTTCGACATCGCCCCGCAACCCCTGGCGACCGCCCTGCTCGCCTGGGGTAAGCAAAGCAACGTGCAGGTACTGACCGCGTCCGGCTCGATCGCCAACTGGCGATCGTCCGGTGCCAGCGGCACGCTTACGCCGAACGCGGCACTGAACGAACTGCTCGCCGGGACCGATCTCGAAAGCGAAGCCTACGATGCACGCACGGTGGTCGTGCGCCAGCGGCAGAAGCCCGACAACGCGACGCCGCTGCCACTGGACCCCGCCGTCGCGTTCGATCCGGGCAGCGTCGTGCCGCTGGCCACCGTGGATGTCCAGGGCATGGTCCAGGACAACGGATTCAAGGCGGACACCACCCGCACGGTAACGCGTACGGACGCGCGGCTCACCGATGTACCGCAATCGGTCACGGTGGTGACCCGCGACGTGATCGAAGCGCAGCAGGCCGTCGATATCGGCGATGTGGYGCGGTATGTGGCAGGCGTGCAGTACGTGGACGGCTACGGCGGATCGCCGTTGTTCCTGATTCGCGGCTTCGATGCCGGCCATGGCATGACCGATGGCATGCCCAACGGCATCGCGCGGACGGAAGACCTGCCCCCGCTGATCGGCATCGAACGCGTGGAAGTCCTGCGTGGCCCGGAAGCGATCCTCGGCGACGCGTCGCAGAACAACAACTTTGGCGGTTCGATCAACGTCGTCATGAAGCGACCGCAGGCCGAGACCGTACGCACGATCGACTACACGGTCGGCAAGTACGATGGCGCCCGGCTCGGCCTCGACCTCGCAGGCAGCGCATCGAAAGATGGATCGCTGACCTACCGCCTGGTCGCCTCAGGACAGCGTGGCGAGAAGACGCCGGAGGGCGACGGCGGTGGCCGCGGCGCGTATCTCGCGCCATCGCTGGCGTGGCAGGGCGAGCACACCCGTGTCATGGGCGGCGTGGAGTTCGTCGACAACCGCGTGCCCGGTCCGGAACACACCGTGCTGCTCGGGCCGTCGCTGTCCTCGGCGTCGCCCGTGCGTTCCGTGCCGGGGAATCCGGGCGATATCTCCACCTATCGCACCCTTCGTGGGGTATTCGAAGTCGATCACGACTTCGCGGACGACTGGGCGTTCCACAGCCGAGGACAGTACGTGCGCCAGCACAGCGACGGCAACAGCTGGTCGTATCTTTCGTCCGGCCCGGCTTTCGTCTTCGGGGGGGCTTCGTCGGCGGTAGCGCGAAGCTTTCGCTACTCCGGTACCTACTGGACCTGGCAGAACGACCTCACCCGCACCTTTCGCACGGGCGATGTCACGCATACCGTGTTGGTCGGCGTGGACCTCGCCCGGACCCATGCGGGCGACAGCGGCGGTGGCAGCATCACCGAGGGAATCACGACCGACGAGGCCGATCGCAGCGCCGTCATCGTGACGCGGCCGCTTGCCTACGACCTGCGCACCGGAAGCACGGTGTCGGCGAAGTACAACGCACTGATCAGGCCGGTGAGCACCACCGTGCAGACCCTGGGTGGCTCGTGGCAGACCAATGCAGGCGTTTACTTCCAGGACCAGATCGCCCTGGGCGATCGCTGGAACGTGCTCGCCGCCGTACGCCGCGCCAGCTATGAACTCGATACGCGATGGTCCGACGGTTCGCCGCGAACGGTGCGCAAGGATCGCTGGATACCCAAGGTCGGCGTGGTCTACAAGTTGACGCCCGAGGTATCCCTCTACGCGGACACATCCACCGGGTTCCAGCCCGATCCAGCGCTGGGCAAGGATGGCCAGCCGCTGCCTGTCGCCACCTCACGACAGATCGAATTGGGCACGAAAGTCGATCTCTTCGACCAGCGAGCGCGCCTGACCGCGGCGGTCTATCGCATCCGCGTCGACCACAGCGTGGACCTGGTGTCGCCGGAGCCGCCCTTCTTCGCCACCCCGGGCCCCGGGCAGACCAATCGCGGCCTGGAACTCGAATTCACCGGTCGCGTCGCGCCGGGCTTCGATGTGCTGGCCAGCCTGACCGAATCGCGCATCCGCAATCACGATGACACCCGGCCCACCGGTGCACCGAAGCATCAGGCGGCGGCGTGGGGCAGCTATCGCTTCGGCGAGGGGTCGCTCAAACCC
>NZ_JBFUJE010000007.1:0-32559 GCF_056401535.1 Luteibacter sp. P4_E6
CCACAAGAGCGGCTCGCTTTGTGTGGGAGCCGCTTCAGCGGCGATGCCTTTCACCCACGCGACAGGCTCAACGACCCAGCTGCGACGCCTCGCGCGCCAGCTTCTCGATCGCCGCAAAATCACCCGCGGCCAGCAGATGCGCCGGCGTCAGCCACGAACCACCCACGCAAACCACGTTCGGCAACGCGAGAAATTCGCCCGCGTTAGCGAGGCTGATACCACCGGTCGGGCAGAAGGTGATCTGCGGCAGTGGGCTGGCCCAGGCGCCGATCAGCTTGCTGCCGCCGGCCGGTACAGCCGGAAAGAACTTCTGGAAACGGTAACCGCGCTCGAGCAGGTTCATCGCCTCGCTGGAGGTCGCGGCGCCGGGCAGCAGGGGCAGGTCGTGGTCGGCGGCGGCGTCGAGCAGCCGCGGCGAGCTGCCCGGCGAGACGGCGAACTTCGCACCGGCTTTATAGGCGGCTTCGAGATCGCGCGCGGTCAGTACGGTGCCGACGCCGACAAAGGCACCTTCGACTTCCGCGGCGATCGCACGCACGGCATCCAGCGCAGCCGCTGTGCGCAACGTGACTTCGATCGAGGGAATGCCACCGGCGACCAGCGCACGCGCCATGCCGACGGCCTTCGAGGCGTCTTCGATGATCACCACGGGAACCACCGGCGCGAGACGCAGGGTGGATTCGACGAGTTGCTGCTTGGCTTCGTTGCTCATCAGGTACTGCTCCGGAAAATCAAAAGACGCCCGCACCGAGATCGGCCGTGACGGCGGACTGGCGGAACATGGCGAAAAGCTCACGACCCATGCCCGTGTGGTGCATGGCAAGGTCGACGTTATCGGGAATGCGCGCATTCCATTCGTCGGCATCGACCAGTACTTCGATCGTGCCGGACACGGCATCCAGACGCACGAGGTCGCCCGTGCGAATGCGCGCGATGGGGCCGCCGGCTTCGGCTTCCGGGGTCACGTGGATAGCCGCCGGCACGCGACCCGAGGCGCCGGACATGCGGCCGTCGGTGAGCAGGGCGACGCGGTGGCCACGGTCCTGCAGCAGGCTCAACGTCGGCGTGAGCTTGTGCAGCTCCGGCATGCCGCGTGCACGCGGGCCCTGAAAACGCACGACGGCGATGAAGTCGCGATTGAGTTCGCCGCGGTCGAAAGCCGCTTTCACATCGTCCTGTTCGTCGAAGACGATCGCCGGGGCTTCGACGATCATGCGGTCGTCGGGCACGGATGAAACCTTTATCACGGCACGGCCGACGTTGCCCGACAGCATGCGCAGCCCGCCGTCGAGGCGGAACGGTTCGCTGATCGATCGAAGCACGCCGCGGTTGCCGCTCTCCTTGGAGACGCGTTCCCAGGCGAGCGCATTGCCCTCGAGCCGCGGCACGTGTCGATAGGCTTCCAGACCATGCCCCATGATGGTGTTGACGTCGCCGTGCAGCAGGCCACCGTCGAGCAACTGGTCCATCAGGAAAGCCATGCCGCCGGCTTCATGGAAGTGATTCACGTCGGCGTAGCCGTTCGGATACACGCGCGCCAATAGGGGTACGACCGCCGAGAGGGCGTCGAAATCGTCCCAGCGCAGCTCGATGCCCGCGGCACGCGCGATGGCGACCAGATGCAGCAGGTGATTGGTCGAGCCGCCGGTCGCATGCAGGCCGACCACGCCGTTTACGATGGCACGCTCGTCGATAATGCGGCCGATCGGCATGTAATGGTCGCCGAGGCAGTCCGTGGCGAGCACGCGCTCGACAGCCGCCGCCGTGAGTGCCTCGCGCAGCGGTGTGTCTGGTGCCTCGAAGCTGGCACCTGGAATATGCAGACCCATGATCTCCATCAGCATCTGATTGGAGTTGGCTGTGCCGTAGAACGTGCAGGTGCCGGCGCCATGATACGAACGGGCTTCCGCATCGAGCAGTTCGGCGCGCGATGCCTTACCCATGGCGAACGCCTGGCGGACCTTCGACTTCTCTTCATTCGGAATGCCCGACGGCATCGGACCCGAAGGCACGAAGGCGCTGGCGAGATGACCGAAGCTCAGTGCGCCGATCAGCATGCCCGGTACGATCTTGTCGCAGATACCCAGGTAGAGCGCGCCCTCGTACATGTCGTGCGAGAGCGAGACGGCGGTGGCCATGGCGATGAGGTCGCGCGAGAACAGCGACAGCTCCATGCCGGGCCGTCCCTGCGTCACGCCGTCGCACATGGCCGGCACGCCACCGGCGACCTGCGCCGTGGCGCCGAACGTGCGCGCGGTGGCGCGAATGCGCTCCGGATAGCTTTCGTACGGCTGGTGCGCGGAGAGCATGTCGTTATACGACGTCACGATGGCGATATTCGCGGCGTGGCCGTTGCGCAGTGCATCCTTGTCGTTCTCGCCGCAGGCGGCGAAACCGTGGGCAAGGTTGCCGCACGAGAGGTGATGTCGCTTCGCACCTTTGCCGCGTGCGCCTTCGATCTTCGTGAGGAAGGCGGCGCGCGAGGCGTGGCTACGCTCGACGATTCGCTGAGTTACCTCGGCGAGGATAGGGTGGATGTTCATGGCAGTCCCGCGTGGCTACGTAGTGGGGTCGCCGGCCCCCGCCGGGGCGACCCGGGCCGCGCGTATCCCGCGCGGCACGATGGCTTGCAAAGCTCAGGTAAAAAGCAGGCTCAGGGCGACCAGTACACGTCGACGGCGACACGGTCCTGCTTGAGCACCGCGGCGATCGGGAAATCTTCGCCGGCAAGCGCCTTGCCGAGGATCTCTTTCTTGTCGTTGCCTTCGATGTGCAGGTAGAGCGCGCGCGTATCGAGTACACGGGGCAGGCTGAGCGTGATGCGCGGCTCACCGGCACCGTCGGCGCGCATCGACAGGACGCTCTGCTTGCCGTCGAGGTCGAGCGCCTGGGCGAGATGGTCGCCGCCGGGGAAGAACGAAGCGGTATGACCATCCGGACCCATGCCGAGCACGACGACGTCGAACGGCTTGCCGAGTGCGTCGACCTTTGCGCCGACGCCCGCGAGCGCGGCGTCGACATCGTCCGCATGCGCCTTGTCGAACAGCGGCTGGAAACCGGCGACGTGTGCTTCGTGCGCGATCAGCGTTTTCTTGACGAGGCGCGCGTTGGAGCGCTCGTTGTCTTCATCCACCCAGCGCTCGTCGACCAGGGTGATCGTGACCTTGGACCAGTCGATTTCCTGCTCGGCCAGCACGGCGAACATCAGCTTCGGCGTGCTGCCGCCGCTGACGGCGAGACTGGCTTTGCCGCGTGCCTTGACGGCGGCATCGAGCTTGCTCGCGATATCTTTGGCCAGCGTGTCGCCGAGGGTCAGGCGATCGGCGAATTCATGGCGGTTCACTTTTGCGTTCATCAGGCAGCGTCCTCGGCCCAGGTACGGCCATCACGTTCGATGAGCGCCACGGCGGCGCTCGGACCCCAGGTACCCGCGGTGTACGGCTTCGGCGTCTCGCCGCCGCCTTCCCACGCCTGGAGGATGGGACCGGCCCAGTTCCATGCGGCCTCGACTTCGTCGCGACGCATGAACAGGGTCGGGTTGCCGCGCACCACGTCGAGGATCAGGCGCTCGTAGGCATCCGGTTGCTGGATGCCGAACGCCGCCGCGAAGCTCATGTCGAGCGGCACGTGACGCAGGCGCAGGCCACCCGGACCCGGATGCTTGATGGTCAGCCACAGCTTCACGCCTTCGTCCGGCTGCAGACGCAGCGTCAGGCGATTCGGCAGCAGCGGACCATTGGCGGGATCGAAGATGGAATGCGGCAGCGCACGGAACGTCACCACGATTTCCGAAACGCGACTGGGAAGGCGCTTGCCGGTGCGCAGGTAGAACGGCACACCAGCCCAGCGCCAGTTACCGATCTCCGCCTTGAGGGCGACGAAGGTTTCGGTCTTGGACTGGTCGCTGCCCAGTTCGTCCAGGTAACCCGGGACGCTCTGGCCTTCGGCCGCGCCGGCACGGTACTGGCCGCGCACGGTGAGTAGGCCAGCGTTGCTCGCATCGATCGGACGCAGCGACCGCAGCACCTTGAGCTTCTCGTCGCGCACGGCATCCGGCTCCAGCGACGACGGCGGCTCCATGGCGAGCATGCACAACAGCTGCAGGATATGGTTCTGGACCATGTCGCGCAGGGCACCGGCACGGTCGTAGTAGCCGGCGCGATGGCCGACGCCCACGGTTTCGGCGACGGTGATCTGCACGTGGTCGATGTGCTGGGCATTCCACAGCGGCTCGAACAGCGCGTTGCCGAAGCGCAGCGCCAGCAGGTTCTGCACCGTCTCCTTACCGAGGTAATGATCGATGCGGTAGGTCTGCGATTCGGTGAAGTAGCCGGCGACCGCGTCGTTGATCGCGTTGGCGCTCTGCAGGTCGCGGCCGATCGGCTTTTCCAGCACCACGCGCGAGCGTTCGCCGTTGAGGCCCAACGAGCCGAGTCGCTGGCAGATGTCGGTGAAGATGTCCGGCGCGGTCGAGAGATAGAACACGCGGATATGCGTCGGCTGCGCGGCCATGAGGGCCGAGAACTCGTCCCAGCCGTCGGCCTTGCGGGCGTCCAGCGAGCGGTAGCCGATCATCGCGATGAAGGCGTCGAGCTGGGCCTTGGCCACGTGGGCCACGCCTTTCTCGATGGCGACGCGGACCTGCTCACGATACCCGGCGTCGTCGAGACCTTCGCGGGCGACACCGATGATCCGGCTGCTCGGCTGGATCTGGCCGTCGACGAACCGGTGGTACATGGCGGGGAGGAGCTTGCGGACGGCGAGGTCGCCGGTGCCGCCGAAAATGACCAGATCGAACGGCTCGATCGGCAGGAGTTGTGCGCTCACGACAGTGGCCTGTTCAACGTCGAGGGAAGATGCCACCGGATCGTACCAGTGACATACCAGGTCATACCAGCCCCGTACCAATCGCCGCGGCGTTTCGCCGCCATTGGCGGCACGATTACCCAACGGAAACGTTTCCAGCGCCCATTTGGATCGTGCAAACGACTGTTTGAATCCTCCGGTGGTATGGACGAACTTGCACGCGCTTGCCCCAGTGGTCGGGTATTGGTATCTTCAGGAAATGGAAATCGCCCTCGTCGCCGAATACCAGCGCCTGCAGCACGACCCGGCCGCCCGGCTGCCGCTGGCGTACATGCGCCTGCGTCGGGCTATTCGCAACGTGATCGAGAACGGCGAGGTGCAGGTCGGCCATGCACTGCCCAGCGAACGTGATCTCGCCAGGGCCCTCACCCTGTCCCGGGTCACCGTACGCAAGGCCATCGGTGGCCTGGTCGAGGACGGCCTGCTCACCCAGCGCCACGGCGCCGGCACCTTCGTCTCCGAACGTATCGTCAAGCCGCTCTCGCGGATGACCAGCTTCACCGAGGACCTGCGTGCGCGCGGCCTCAACCCGCGCTCCGAGTTCTTCGAACGGGCGATCGGCGAAGTCACCCCCGAGGAATCCATGGCGATGAACCTGTCGCCGGGCACCCAGGTGGTCCGCCTGCATCGCCTGCGCTATGCCGGCGACGAACCGCTGGCCATCGAGCGCAGCGCTGTGCCGTTGTCGCTCCTGCCCGACCCGAACCTGGTCGAGGATTCGCTCTACGAGGCCCTGGACAAGCTGGGCAACCGCCCGCTTCGTGCCTTGCAACGCCTGCGTGCCGTCGTGCTCGGCCCCGCGCAGACGCGACTGCTGCGCCTGAGCGCCGGCAGCGCGGGACTCAGCATCGAACGCCGCAGCTTTCTCGACGACGGCCGGATCGTCGAATTCACCTGTTCCTGGTACCGCGGGGACATCTATGACTTCGTCGCCGAACTGCAAAGCGACTAACGAGCCAACCAGACCATGACGATCCAGCCGCAAGACACCCTGATGTTCCGCGAAGCGCACGAGACCGCCGAGGTCGTCGAGCGGCAACTTGCCAACAACGAAGCCGTGATCGGGGCGCTCGCCGAGCGCCTGCGCGCCACACCGCCGCGCATGGTCATCACCTGCGCACGTGGCAGCTCGGATCACGCGGCCATGTACGCCAAGTACGTGTTTGAAACCCAGCTCGGCGTCGTCACCGCGTCGGCCTCGCCGTCGGTCACCTCGATTTACCACGCGGCGCAGCGCCTCGACGGCGCGCTCTATGTGGCCGTCTCGCAGTCCGGCAAGAGCCCCGACCTGGTCCGCAATGCCGAGGCCGCGAAAAAGGCGGGTGCCTACGTGGTCGCGCTGGTCAACGTGGTGGATTCGCCGCTTGCCGATGTCGCCGACGTCGTCGTGCCCCTGCACGCCGGACCGGAAACCAGCGTCGCCGCGACCAAGAGTTATCTCGGCGCGCTGTTCGCCATCCTGCACATCGCCGCCCGGTGGAGCGGCAAGCCCGAGATCGCCGATGCGATCACCGCGCTGCCCGCCCAGCTTCGTCACGGTTGGAACGCCGACTGGTCGGCACTCACCGACGGGCTGGTGGATGCGCACAACCTGTTCGTCGTCGGTCGTGGTTTTGGTTTCGCCGGTGCGCTCGAGGCCGCGCTCAAGTTCAAGGAAACCTGTGGGCTGCATGCCGAAGCCTTCAGCGCGGCCGAGGTGAAGCACGGCCCGATGGCCCTGGTTGGCCCCCATTTTCCGGTGCTGTTCTTCGCGCAGAACGACGACACCCTGCCCGGCGTGCTCGAGGTCGCCGCCGAGTTCCGCAAGCGCGGTGCCAAGGTGTGGGTAGCCGCGCCGGGTGCCACGGGTGACGACATCCTCCCGCTCGTCGCCACGGCACCCATCGCCGCGGTGCTGGTCACCGTGCAGAGCTTCTATCGCGCCACCGCCGCCCTCGCACTGCGCCGTGGCTTCAATCCCGACGTCCCGCCGCACCTGAACAAGGTGACGGAAACCGTCTGATTCATGGAGTTCCTCGTATGACCCTCGCCCTCGTCAACGGCCGCGTCCTTACCGATAACGGATTCCAGGGTGGCTTTGCCGTCCTCATCGACGACGGAAAAATCACCGGTCTCGCGCTGCCATCCGATCCGCGCGTGCGCGCGGCGGAACGCCACGATCTCGGTGGCCGCACCCTGCTACCCGGCTTTATCGACTGCCAGGTCAACGGCGGCGGTGGCGTGCTGTTCAACGACGTACCCACCGTCGATGCGATCCGCAGGATCGGCGAGGCGCATGCGAAGTTCGGCACGACCGGCTTCCTGCCCACCCTCATCAGCGACGATGTCGACGTCATGGCGAAGGCTATCGACGCCGTGAACGAAGCCGTGGCCCAGGGCGTGCCCGGCGTGCTCGGCATCCATCTCGAAGGCCCGTTCATCGCGCCCGAACGCAAGGGCGTGCACGATCCGGCCAAGTTCCGCATCGCCGATGCGAGTGACGTGGCGATGGTCGCGCGCCGCCACGGCGGCGTGACTCTGCTCACCCTCGCACCGGAACGCGCCAGCGCCGCCGTGCTGCAGGAGCTGGTCGCCAACGGCGTCATCGTCGCTGCCGGCCACACCGCCGCCGACTACGACACCACGCGTAACGCGCTGGCCACTGGCATTCGCGGCTTCACGCACCTGTTCAACGCCATGACCCCGTTCACCAGCCGCGAACCTGGTGTGGTCGGCGCCGCACTCGAGGATCCCGCCAGCTGGTGCGGCCTGATTGTCGACGGCCACCACGTGCATCCGGCTTCCTTGCGTGTCGCCATCGCGGCGAAGGCGCGCGAGAAGATGATGCTGGTGACCGATGCCATGCCGCCGGTCGGCTCCGACGACCCGACCTTCGTGCTGAAGGGCGAGACGATCACGGTGAAGGACGGTGTCTGCCAGACCGCCGACGGCACCCTGGCCGGCTCCGCGCTGGACATGGCCACGGCCGTACGCAACACGATCAACATGGTCGGCGTGCCTTATGACGAAGCCGCCCGCATGGCCTCGACCTACCCGGCCGCCTTCCTCGGCCTCGGCGCCACCCACGGCCACATCGCCGCCGGCTACCGTGCCGACCTGGTCGTGATGGACCACAACCACGAGGTCGTCGAGACCTGGATCGGTGGCGTCCGCGTCGTCGGCTGACACCGTCACGTTTGTTAAATCCGCGTGACATGAACCCGGCGGCCCGCTAGAGTGGCGCCGTTCGGGTGTCCCGGCCGGCGGTCGCTGGTGGGATGAAACGGGAAGCCGGTGCGTCGCCTCGCGACTATTCCGGCACTGCCCCCGCAACGGTAAGCGACAGGAAGGCCTGAAGGTCTTTACGGAAACCGGCCATACGCCACTGCGAAAGCGGGAAGGCGCCGGGTTCCGCCACGGCAGGTGGCTGACGCGAGTCCGGAGACCGGCCCGAYGCATTCGCCTCGCGACACTCGCGGGGCGTTTTATGTTGGGCGATTCGCGGAGGGCGGATCCGGACAGCGTTCCGGGTCGATCCGTGCCCGCATGCCGTTCGCCGTTTGTCCTCCGTTTCGCCTTTAGCGACGCACTAAGGAAACGGCTCCATGAAGAAGACCCTGCTCGCGATGGCCCTGCTGTCGTCCATCGCCGCCACCCACGCGGCCGACGCTCCCGCCGAGAAGCTCGATCCGGTGGTGGTCACGGCCAACCGTGCGGCCACGCCGCTCGACGAAGTGCTCGCCCCGGTCACGCTGATCACCCGCGAGGACATCGAGCGCCTGCAGCCGGTCAGCGTGCAGGACCTGCTCACCGGCCTGCCGGGCATCGTCATGGCGAACACCGGTGGCATCGGCCAGCAGACATCGTTGTTCATGCGCGGCACCAACTCCTCGCACACCCTGGTCCTATTGGACGGTGTGCGCGTCGGCACGGTCGGTGCCGGCATCCCGGCCTACGAGCAGCTGCCGGTGGACCAGATCGACCACATCGAGATCGTTCGCGGCCCGCAGTCGAGCCTGTATGGCTCGGACGCCATCGGTGGCGTCATCCAGATCTTCACCCGCCACGGCCAGGCCGGCGAAGCGCCCACGCCTTCGGTGTCGGTCACCGGTGGCAGCCACGGCTACACCGACGGCCAGTTCGGCCTGTCCGGTGGCACGCAGCACAGCTGGTACAACGCCAGCCTCGGCGGCCAGTACACCTCGGGCATCAATGCCTGCCGTGTCGGTGCGGGCGAGGCCTTCAAAGGCTGCTTCACCGACGAACCCGACCATGACGCCTACCGCACCTATAACGGCGCGCTCTCCGGCGGCTACCGCTGGGACGACGGTACGGAGCTCACCGGCAGCTGGCTGCGTAGCAAGGGCGACATCGAATACGACGGTGACTTCCAGAACCTGACCCGCCGCTCGCAGCAGGTCGCCGGCACCAAGCTCGCGTTCAACGCGCTGGAGAACTGGCGCATGTCGATCAGCCTGGGCCAGAACCAGGACCGCGCCGACAACTACCTCAACGGCGCCGACAAGACCCTGGACTTCGTGAACTACGGCGTCGACAAGGCGCGCGTGGGTTACCTGTACTCCAAGCGCAACCAGGCCTCCTGGCAGAACGATTTCACGCTCGCTCCGGGCCAGACGCTCAGCGTCGGCGTGGACTTCCAGCAGGAGAAGCTGAAGAGCGACACGGATTACCTGAAGGACACGCGCGAGAACACCGGCGTGTTCGCGCTGTACCAGGGCATCTTCGGCGCCAATGAGATCCAGCTGTCGGCACGTCACGACCACAACAACCAGTTCGGCAACCACACCACCGGCCAGGCCGCGTACGGCTTCCGCTTCGACAACGGCATGAAGGTCACCGCCTCCTACGGCACCGCGTTCCACGCGCCGACCTTCAACGACGAGTACTACCCGTACGGCGCGCCGGTGAACCTGAGCCCGGAGAAGTCGCGCACGGCCGAGATCGGCCTGTCGGCCCGCCCGGGCATCTGGAACTGGGCGGTGAACGCCTACCAGACGCGGGTGAACGACCTGATCGGCTTCGATGCGAACTTCCTGCCGATCAATGTCAGCAAGGCACGCATCCGTGGCGTTGAAGGACAGCTGGGCGCGGACGTGGACGGCTGGCACCTGCGTGGCTACGCCACCCTGCAGCAGCCGAAGGACCGTGACAGCGGTGACGAGTACAACAACCTCCTGGCACGCCGTCCCAAGCGTACGGCCCGCGTGGACGTGGACCGCGATCTCGGCGCCTTCACCGTCGGTGGCTCGGTCTACTCCGCCGGTTACAGCTACGACGATGCCGCGAATACGACACGCCTGGGCGGCTACGCGACGGCGGATGTTCGTGCCACCTGGCACGTGGATAGCGACTGGAGCGTCCAGGGTCGCCTGGCCAATGCGTTCGATCGTCGCTATGAGACCGCGGCGTATTACAACCAGCTGGGGCGGACCTATTACCTGACCGTGCGGTATTCGCCGGCGCGTTGAGTCACCCCCATCGCCGATAAATCGGCTCCCACATGAGACCTGCCTGACCATGGAAGGTGCCAAGCCTTGTGATGGAAGGTGCCAGGCTCTGTGTGGGAGCCGCTTCAGCGGCGATTCCCTATGTTTTGCCTCGATATAAATGAACGCGACACCCCTGCCTTCCGGCAGGGCCCCCACTAAAGGCACACGCGACACCGTCGCGCTGCCGTCATAAAGTCCACGGGCGCGGGTATGCTTCCCGCGATCACAGGAAGTGTCGTGAACTTTTTTGCACCATTCATTCGCCGGCCGAGAGGTACGTCGCTGCTTGCGGCGGGCCTGACCCTTGCCGGTGCGATCGCATACATGCTGCTTGGCGTGGCCGCGCTGCCCTCGATTGAGGTGCCGGCGGTATTCATCCAGACCCAGATGCCGGGTGCCAACGCGCAGACCATGGCGTCGACCATCATCGCGCCCCTGGAACGCCACCTCGGCCAGATTCCGGGCGTCGACCAGATGTACTCGAACAGCTCCGAAGGGGCTGGCTTCGTTCGTGTCCGCTTCACCATGGACCGCAGCACTGACGCTGCCGCACGCGACGTGCAGGCGGCCATCAACGCGGCCGCGGCCGATCTGCCGGCCGGCATGCCCTCGCCGCCGCAGTACTTCAAGTTCGATACCGGGCAGATTCCCGTCCTCCTCGTCGCCTTCACTTCGAAGACGATGCCGCCGGACAAACTGTTCGACGTAGTCAATACGCTGATCATGCCCAGTGTGAAGCAGATCGACGGCGTCTCGCGCGTGCAGGTGTTCGGTGGCACGCCGCATGCCGTGCGCATCGAGCTGGATACCAATGCGCTGTCGTCCAAGCAGCTGACGGCCAACGACGTTTCCAATGCACTGAACGCGGCCAACGTGAATTCCCCGCAGGGTGTGCTGTCCGACGGCGTCACGCAGATGACCGTGACCGCCAACGACGGACTGCGCGAGCCGGAAGATTTCGCCAACATCCTCATCGCCGTGCGCAACAACGTACCGGTACGCTTGTCCGACATCGCCAAGGTGACCAGCGGCGAGCAGGATCAGTATCAGGCGGCGTGGTTCCAGGGCGACCGCTCGGTCACCATGCAGATCAGCAAGCGGCCGGAGGCCAATTCCATCGCCACGGCCGAGGCGATCCGCGCCGCCTTGCCGCGCTTCCAGTCGTCGTTGCCCGCCGATGCCGTGGTGACGCCGATCTTCGACCTCACGCAGACCACCCAGTCGGCCCTGCACGAGGTAAAGGTCGCGCTGCTCATCAGTATCGTGATGGTGGTGCTGGTGATGATGGTGTTCCTGCGTCGCCTGGGCCCCACCCTGATCGCCACGCTCAGCGTGCCGCTGTCACTGGCTGGCGCGTTCGTGGTGATGTGGATCCTCGGTTACACGCTCAACACCATGTCGCTGATGGCGCTGGTGCTGTGCATCGGCTTCGTCGTGGACGATGCGATCGTGGTGATCGAGAACATCGTTCGTCATATGGAGAATGGAACGGGCCCGATGCCAGCCTCGCTGGAAGGCGTACGCGAGATCGGGTTCACCGTCGTCTCGATCACGCTGTCGCTGATCGCCGTGTTCGCGCCACTGCTGTTCGGCAACAACATGATCACCAAGCTGCTGCGCGAGTTCTCGGTGACCCTTGCCGCCGCCGTGGTGATCTCGGCCGTCGTCTCGCTGACCCTGACGCCGGCGTTGTGCGCCAGGTATCTCAAGCACGACGATGCCGATCGCAAGGTAAGCCGCTGGGAGCGTGCGCTCGAGCGCTTCGATCGTGGCCTTCTCGGCACGTACGAACGGGCGCTCGACTGGGCTATGCGGCATCGGCGGGTGATGCGCTGGCAGCCGCTGATCCTGCTGTTCGCGACGTTTGCGCTTGGCTTCGCGGTGGTGAAAACCGCTGGCGGCAATTTCATGCCCGACGAAGATACCGGCATGCTGCAGGCCGAGGTGACCGCGGACGCGAACATCTCGCCAGACGAAATGTCACGCCGGCTCAAGCGCGTCGGCGACATCATGCAGAACGACCCGACGGTCGCCGATGTAAACACCATCCTCGGCAGCGGCAATGACGGCGCGGCCGTCGGCAACTCCGGCCTGATGTTCATCGACCTCAAGCCGAAGGGCAGCGGGCCGGACCATCGCAAGGAATCGATCAAGGAGATCATGGAGCGCCTCGGTAAGCAGTACGAGAAGCTCTCCGATGTCCAGGTTTTCATGAGCCCCGTGCAGTTCCTCGGCGGCGGTGGGAATAACGGCAACCGCGGGCAGTACTCGTTCCAGCTGATCAGCACCGGCGGTGAGAACCTCCAGCCCTGGGTGATGAAGCTGGTGCGCAAGATGCGCACGATTCCCGAGTTCAAGGATGTCGGAAGTGACTTCGACGTGGTCGGCAAGCAGCAGATGCTTCAGGTGGACCGCGATTCGGCGGGGCGTCTGTCGGTTGGCATGGGCATGGTCGATTCCGCGCTTTATAACGCCTTCGGCCAGCGTCAGGTCTCGATCATCTACTCGGATATCAACCAGTACTGGGTGGTGCTCACGGCAGCCGCGGCGCAAACGTTGAGCCCCGACGCCCTGTTGAATACCTACGTGAAGAGCGGCACAGGCGTCATGGTGCCACTGTCCGCGCTGGCAAAGATCGCCCCGGTCGCGACGCCCACCACGATCACTCATCAGAACCAGCTCGAATCGGCCGACATCACCTACAACCTTCCGCCGAAGATCGCCCCGGACAAGGGCAACGCCATGGTCGAGGAGGCCGTGCGCCAGCTCAACCTGCCCGAGGGGATCCGCATGGACTTCACTGGCACGAACCAGCGGCTGAAAGATGCTCAATCCAATGGCATGGTGTTGTTGATCGGGGCGATCCTCGCCGTCTATATCGTGCTGGGCATTCTCTACGAGAGCCTCGGGCATCCGTTGACGATCATCTCCACACTGCCGGCTGCGGGCGCAGGTGCCTTCCTCGCCATGCTGATCACGCAGCAGCAGCTCACGCTGATGACGATCATCGCGGTGCTGTTGTTGATCGGCATCGTGAAGAAGAACGCCATCCTGATGGTCGATTTCGCGCTCGTCGCGCAACGCGAGTACGGGATGTCACCCGTGGAGGCGATCCGTCAGGCTGCGCTGGTGCGGTTCCGACCGATCACCATGACCACCCTGGTGGCGATGGGCGCAGCGCTTCCGCTGGCGATCGGCTTCGGCGTGGGTTCGGAGATGCGTCGCCCGCTCGGTATCGCGATCGTCGGCGGCCTGCTGGTATCGCAGCTTCTGACCTTGCTCAGCACGCCGGCGATCTACCTGTGGAACCACGATCGCAAGATTCGCGTGGCACGGCGCAAGGACCGTCGCATGCTCAAGCACCGCTACAAGAACTGGTTGAAAATCCGCAAAGCCTGACAATCCCGCTCGTTGTAGGAGCCGATTCATCGGCGATCGGGTGCTCGCCTCACCCTGGCCCGCTGCCGCGGGACCGCCGATGAATCGGCTCCTACAAGTTACGGACAGCGTTGGGATTACACCGCGGGTGTGGCGTCCACGACCGGTGCTGTGGCGGGCAACATGTGCGCCTTTTTCCAGCTGCCACGACGGTAGTACACCGTCGTGATCACCAGCGAGACGAGAGAGCCGACGGGAAAGCTCCACCAGATCGCATCCGCACCGATGACCGGTTCGAGCAGCGCAGCGAAGGGATAACGCACGAGCCACATCGAGATGATAAGCACGACCAGCGGCAGCATCACCGCACCCGTGGCGCGCACCACACCGAACATCACGAAGGTCACGCCGAACAGCAGGAAGGACCAGACCACGATGTGGTTGAGGTGCTGGGCGATACCGATGGCCGAGCTGTCACTGCCCAGGAACAGCACCAGCGCCGCGCGGTTGAACAGGTAGATGATGAGCACCAGCGTGCCGGTCAGTGCGAAGTTGGTCAGCACACCGGCGCGCCCGATGCCCGCGACGCGATCCCAACGCTTCGCACCGACGTTCTGCGCCACCATCGAGGACACCGCGCTGCCGATCGCCAGTGCGGGCATCTGGATGTACGTCCACAGCTGCGAAGCAGCGCCGAAGGCCGCCGTGGTCTGCGAGCCGTGCCGGTTGACCAGCGACATCATGATGATGGCCGACGACGCGATCACGACCATCTGCGCGCCCATGGGCAACCCTTTCGCCAGCAGGCTTTTGAGGATGGCGACATCGGGTACGAGCAGACGCAGTTCGTGACGGTGGATGCACAGGAAATATTTCTTCCGGTAGAGCCAGACGAAAAGGGCGAGCAGGGTGGTGGTCTGCGCGATGAGCGTCGCCACCGCGGAGCCGGCAATCCCCATGTGCGGCACCAGGCCGAGACCGAAGATGAAGAGTGGGTTGAGCGCGATGTCGAGGATCACCGAGATCAGCATGAAGATGAAGGGCGTGCGTGAGTCGCCCGCGCCCCGCAGCGTCATTCCGAGGAAGGTATAGAGGTACATCGCAGGCAGCGCGACGAAGATGATGCGCAGGTACTCGATCGCATAGGGCTGCGCGTCATGCGGCGTGCCCATGGCGCGAAGCATCGCGGGCGTGGCGATGAAGCCGCCGATGGCGACCAGCAGCGAGATCGCAACGAAGAACCCGAGGCCCGTGCCGACCACGCGGCGCGCTTCCGGAATGTCGTGCGCTCCGACCGTCTGTCCGACCAGGATCGTCGTGGCCATGCCGATGCCGAAGACCACGCCCAGAAGGAAGAACAGGATCAGGTTGGCATTGGAGGTTGCGGCGAAGGCGGCCTCGCCAAGGAAGTGACCGACCCAGATGGCATTGATCGACGCATTCAGCGACTGCAGCACGTTCGCGCCCAGGATCGGCAGCGAGAAGAGCAGCAGCGTGCGGGCGATCGGACCTTCGGTCAGCGCAACGCGCCTGGCCGGGAGTGTCATGCTTCACCACCCGCACGCGCAGCGAGAACACGTACGTAATCGCGGATATCCGGCGGCCATGCTTCGGTCAGCGTATCGAAGCGGAGCCGGTCACTGCGGTGGAACGCACGCGATGCTTCCTCGTAGTCGGGCAGGTTGCCGGCCAGCGCCATCATCACGCGGTCCACCGCTTCGCTGGCCTGGCGCAGGCGATCCGCGGGAGCCTGCTGGCGACTCGCGGTTTCGACCAGACGGCGCAGGGCGACGGACGCGCCACCGGGCTGAGCCGAAAGCCAGCCCCAATGTCGCGGCAGAAGGGTTACTTCCCGCGCCACGACACCCAGCTTCGGCCGCCCGGGCCCACGTTTGGCCGGCGGCTCGTGGCCCGGCAGTCGCGCCAGTACGTCGTGGGTGGTGCCGCGGTAGTCGATGTCGACGGGGCGGCCCGTACTGTCGTCGTAAATGATCGGCGAGGCGTCAGGGCGCGCGTCGAGCAGATGCTTGCAGCGCTCGACCACAGCCGCGAGCGATCCCGCAGCCAGGCGCGTCATGCCATCGAAGGCGATAAAGGTGGTCATCGGTGTCTCGGGAAGCGGGTGCGATGCCGCCATATTACCCGGATTAAATAAACCGTCAATCTCCCCGGGTAAAACCCTCTTCGGTAATCCACTCGATGAAGGCGCGAAGACGCGCATTGTGCCGTCGGTCGGGGGGATAGACGAGATACACCGGGAGCGGCGCGGGCTGCCATGGCGCCAGCACCGGGACCAGCTCGCCCTTGGCAATGTGGTCCGCCACGGTGAAACCGAGCGCCTGCACGAGTCCGAGACCGGCAATCGCTGCCGCGGTATGCGCGTTGCTCTCGTTGACCTCCACGGCAGCCGTAAACTCGATCTCGAACGTCCGCCCGTCTTCACGGAATCGCAGCGGGTGCATGCGACCGCTGTGCGCGGAGAAATAGCCGACCACGTCATGACCGTCACGGACGATGTCTTCGGGTAACGCAGGCGTGCCGCGACGGGCGAGATAGGCCGGCGTGGCGCAGAGCGTCCACGACAGCTCGGCAATCTGGCGCGTGACCAGGGCGGGGTCGTCCCCCGTGCTGCGGATCGCACAGTCGATGCCTTCGCTGATCAGGTCCACGGTGCGATCCGTCACGCCCAGCTGCACGCGTATTCCGGGGTAGCGTGCCCGGAACCCCGGCAGCGCCGGAATGATCAGGCCCGCCGCGACCGACCCGCCGGTGTCGATACGCAGGTTCCCTACAGGGTTATTGCGGCCGCCGGCCAGGGTGGTCTCGAACTCGTCGAGCTCCGCGAGCCATTGGCGGGTACGCTCGTAGTAGGCAGCTCCCTGGGCGGTCACCGTCACGCGCCGCGTGGTCCGCTCCAGCAGGCGTACACCCAGTTCGCCCTCGAGGCCCTGGATCAGCTTGGTCACCGTGGACTTCGGCATGCGCAGGGCGTCGGCCGCGCGACCGAAGCCACCGGTCTCCACCAGTCGGCCGAAGACCCGGATGGCAAGAAGATGATCCATGGCTGTTTCCCCGCAGGAATAATGAAATCGCGATTCCATTATTTATCCGCGAACGGGGAATAACCATCTTGGGTGAATCGACCGCGCCGCGGTTATCGGAGCCGAAGATCATGCATACCCTCGCCACCAGCAACGTCCACACCACTCGCCATGCCGGCAAGATCGTCCTCGTCACCGGCGGCAGCTCGGGCCTCGGCCTCGCCACGGCCGAGCGCTTCGTCCGCGAAGGCGCCACCGTCTATATCACCGGCCGTCGTCAGGCCGAGCTCGATACGGCCGCCGCGTCCCTCGGCGTCACCGCCATCCAGGGCGACATCGCCAAGGCAGCCGACCTCGATCGCATCTTCGCCACCATTCGCGACAAGAGCGGACGCCTCGACATCCTGTTCGCCAACGCAGGTGGCGGTGAATTCGCGCCTCTCGGCCAGATCAGCGAGGCGCAGTTCGACAAATACTTCGGCATCAACGTGAAGGGCACGCTGTTTACCGTGCAGAAAGCGCTGGAGCTGATGACCCCGGGCTCGGCCATCGTCCTCAACGGTTCCATGGTGTCCATCAAGGGCGCCCCGGCCTTCGGCGTTTACGCGGCCACGAAGGCGGCACTGCGCTCGTTCGCCCGCACCTGGGCCAGCGACCTGAAGGGTCGCGACATCCGCGTCAATGTCGTCGCGCCGGGCACCGTGGTCACGCCGGCGTACACGTCGGAACTCGGCATGAGCGAGCAGCAGATCGCCGAGTACAGCGCCTACGTCGAGAGCATCACGCCGCTCGGCCGCACCGGCACCCCGGACGAAATCGCCAAGGCCGTCTCCTTCCTCGCGTCAGACGAAGCCAGCTACATCACCGGCATCGAGTTGTTCGTCGACGGCGGTCAGGCGCAGATCTGACGGGGGTCTTCCCAGCGGCGACGCGGCTTGCCGTTTTTTTGTAGGAGCCGATTCATCGGCGAACCCTCAGGTCGTCGCGCGTGCGAATGAAGCTTTGCGATCATCAGGCGAGCGGTTAGACGCCGGTGCAATTCAACGCACGGCCTCGTTCGCGATCGCAGCCGTGAGGGTTCGCCGGCGCAGCCGGCTCCTACAACAGACCTACGTTGCGCTTCATCGAAACATCGCCCAGCAGGCCCCGAGGGTGAGAACGCTCAATGAAGGCCCCAGGCATATGAGTCCATGGAGAGGACGCCATACGTGATGCCTCCATCGATCGCCGTCGGAACATCGCTCCCGGCGGCGCCGGCGGCGACGAGGAGTGGCAGGTAGTGCTCCTCGGTCGGATGCGCACGGATGGCGCTGGGCGCAAGGCGGCGGTAGTCGCGCAGGGCGTCCGTGTTGCCCTCGAGAACGGCCTTGCGGCTCCAGGCGGCGAACTCGCTGGCGTACGCGGCGTTCTCCCCCGAGCGACGCACCTCGTACAGGTTGTGCGTAAGGCTGCCCGAGCCGACGATGACTACGCCCCGGTCACGCAAAGGCGCCAGCGCCTTGCCCAGGCGCAGTGCACCGGCCGCGTCCAGGTTATGTGGCATCGACACCTGGATCACCGGCACGTCCGCATCCGGTCGCAAATAGCGCAGCGGCACCCATGCACCGTGGTCGTAACCGCGCTCCGGGTCGACGATCGCGACGAAACCCGCATCGATCAACAGCGACGCGGTCTCGCATGCCAGCCCCGGCGAGCCCGGCGAGGGATAGGTAAGCGTGTAGAGCGGCGGCGGAAAGCCTCCGAAGTCGTGGATCGTCCCCGGCATGGCCGCGCCGGTCACCCGTATACCGCCCGTCTGCCAGTGCGGTGAGACGACGACGATCGCCATCGCGTTAGCGAGACGCTCACCGATGTCGGTCAGGCGCGGACCGAGCAAACCCGGCTCGAGCGCGAAGGTCGGGGCACCGTGGGAGATGAACAGGGCGGGGGCGCGGAGCATGGCGGACACCTGATGACATGGAGGCGGATGCCTCCCCCTAGCAATGTAGGGGGTGTCGCACGGGGGATAAATCGTCGTGGGAAGAACACATTGGCGCACCCGGGGAACAACCTCTGCTTGCCGGCGGGCCAGCCTCAGGTCAAACGAACCTCGCGTGCGCTCTCACCGAGCTCATCGATGGACACCGGGCGCGAGAAGAAAAAGCCCTGCATCGACGTGCACTCTTCGTCGAGCAGCCAGCGCCGCTGGCGGTCGGTCTCGACGCCTTCGGCGACGACCTCGAGGTTGAGGCTGCGCGCGAGGAAGACGATCGAACGACAGATCGATGCGTCGACGTCGTCCTGCAGCAGCGCGCTGGTGAAATGCCGGTCGATCTTGATCTTGTCCAGCGGAAGCCGCGACAGATAGGTCAGGTTCGAATAACCCGTGCCGAAGTCGTCCAGCGCGATGCTGACGCCCATCGCACGCAGCTCGTGCAGCGTGCGAATAGCGCGTGCCGGCTCGTTCATGAAGGCGCTTTCGGTCAGCTCCAGCTCCAGCGACGAAGCGCTCGCCCCCGTTTCGGCCAGTGCCTGGCGCACTTCGGCCACGAGGTCGACGTGTACCAGTTGCTGCGCCGAGATGTTCACGGCGATCCGGCAGCCGGGACCCAGCAAGGCGGCGATGCGTCGTTGCTGCCGGCACGCCTCGCGCAACACCCACTGGCCGATCTGCACGATGGCGCCGGTCTCTTCCAGCAAGGGCACCAGCTTGTCGGGCGTACCCAGGTCACCCGGCGCGGACGGCCAGCGCAATAGCGCTTCCACACCGATGACGCGGCCGTCGTCGCCCGCGTGCTGTGTCTGCCAGGCGAGCGCAAGCTCGTTGTCGAGGTTAGCGCCGGACAACCGCGAGAGCACGGTCAGACGCGCCATGGCGGTAGCGTGCATGTCGGCGGAATAGCGCTTCCACGTGTGACGCCCCGAACGCTTTGCGTCGTACATCGCCGTATCGGCATTGCGAATGAGCGTGTCCGCGTCGGAACCGTCACGCGTGGCGAAGGCCACGCCGATGCTGCACTTCAGTCGCTGCATCGTGCCGCCGACTTCCAATGGCTCTTCGATGGCGCACTGGATGCGCGGCAACACGTCGAGCGCTCGCGCCGGTGAACACGTGAAAGGGATCATCGCGACGAACTCGTCGCCACCGAAGCGGCCGATGTGACCGAGTCCGTCGAGGACATCGCCCAGTTTGAGCGTCACGTCGCGCAACACCTGGTCGCCCAGTGCATGCCCGAGTGCGTCGTTGATGAACTTGAAATGATCCAGGTCGATGAAGAGCACCATGACGCCGGAGCCATCACGTTGCGATTGCCGGACCAGATGCTCCAGCTTTTCGCGCAAGGCACGGCGATTGGGCAGGCCGGTGAGCTCGTCGTGCGTCGCCTGGTGATTGAGTCGTTCTTCGTAACGGCGCTGCTGCGTCACGTCGCGCACGATCGCCAGGGTGCCGCGCCCACGTGAGTCCCGGTAGTCCGAAAGCGCCAGTTCGGCCTCGAAGGGCATGCCATCCTCGGGGTTGAGCCAGGCATTGACGCTCGTTCCTTCCGGCGCGCCCCCGCGCATCGCCTCCAGTGCGTCGGCGTCCATGAATTCCGCGGCGTGACGGCCAACCAGTGTCGCGCCGTCCTGCCCGAGGCGTTCCTCCGCAAGCAGGTTCGCGTACTCGATACGATCGTTGCGCACGATGATCACCGGCAGCGGCATACGCGTCATCAGCTGCCTGTAAGCCGCTTCGCTCGCCGCGAGATCGCGGTCGGTGTCGCGCTGGTGAAGGGTGCTGAGCGACAGGGCCTGGATGAGGTGACTCTGTCGGCGATAGGCGCGATCGAAGGCTGCCGCGAAGGCGTTGAGCAAGAGGACGAGCGCGAACGTCGCCAGCATCGATGAGCGCGCCTGCCGGAGCCACTCGTCGAAGATACCGGCGCGGTCGAGGCTTACCTGGACCGCGAACGGGTAGCGAGCCGACGCGGCCCAGGCGTAGATCCTCTGGTCGTCGGCATGCTGTCCGTTCGCCCCGGGCGTGGGCACGGGGCCGCTCCAGGACATGCCGCGGTCCGTGCGATTGCTCGCGAAGCGACGTCCATCCAACGAGAAGACCGCCATATCCGCACTGCCGCCCATCATCGAGCGGCTCATGCCATCGCGTACGCGTTCTTCGTCGATCAGGGTGCCGAAGGCCGCCGGCTCCCCGACCCGCGAATCGACCAGGACACGAATGGCCGAAGGCGCCCCGTTGTGTGTATCGGTGACGATGACGCGCACGCTGGCACCCAGCGCCTCGCGCCGGGGAGCGGCCAGGCTGTCGCGCCAGTCCATCAAGGACGCACCGGTACTGGCAAGCAGCATGCCCTGCGCATCCAGGGCCACTAACGTCGGCAACTCGGGATGGCGGGCCTGCACCTCGCCCAGGCTCATGTGCAGCGGGCCGGGCGCGATGCCGTTGACCGCGTTACGCAGCGCGAGCAACGGCCCGAGGCTGGCGTCGATGTCCTGGTCGACCATGCGTACCGTGCCACCGACCGAGCCGGCAAGCTGCCGGCGCCCATTGGCAAGCATGCCGCGGTAGGCGTCGATCTGCAGGATGGCGACCAGCGTGACGAGGCCCACGGTGAGGCCGAGCGAGACGCCCCAGGTGGTCAGACGGATACGCCGGGCGCGCCGTTTCGCCGCGCCCTTGTCCATCGCGCCTTCCACCGTCACGCCCCCTTGCGCCCCAACGCCGTTCCTGTTCCCGCCGCTGGTCGGCGGCAGGGCCCTGTACGTCTGTAACGGCAGGGGTGCCGCCGCCTTGACCCCTGACAGGGCGTGATACCGCTACACACGAAAGGCGGGTGCAATATCGCCACGAATATTCTTAAGTAACCTCTTTTATTCACGTTCGATGGACACGATTTACCGAACGATCCAGTTCACTAACAAACGTCCCACCACAAGGACCAGTTCCCCCATGCGCTCGTCCCGCCCCACACTTGGCGTCATCGCCGCCGTACTCCTGTCCGCTGTCGCCCTCCCCGCCGCTGCCGATACCCACCTGGAACTCCAGGGGGGCCGCAGCTACATGGACACGCACGGCACCAACGTCTTCTTCCTCGAGTCCRTCTTCAACGCCTACCAGATCGGCCAGAGCCGCTTCACGTGGTCACCCGATGTCTCGGTCGGCTACATAAACGGTCGCCATATCGCCCATTACGACGATTACAGCCCCGGTGTGACCAACAATGTCTGGCTCGGCGCCGCCGGCGCCCGCTTCCACTACGGCACCGATAGCGACTGGTACCAGCCACTCTTCTTCAGCTTCCAGGTCGCTGGCACGGCAGGCGGCCACACGCAGGCGCTGTCCAGCAGCTACGAGTTCGTCAGCACACTCGGCTGGCAGATGAAGAACGTGAGCTTCCAGATCCGCCACATCTCCAACGGCAGCTTCCACGAGCCGAACCGAGGCGAGACGATGGCTCTGGTGGGTATCGGCTTCGACCTCTGATTCCTGTCCCTCGGACAGAGAAAAGCCGGCGCTTCGCAGCGCCGGCTTTTTTTGTGCTTCGTGTTGCCCGCCTGGTAGGAGCCGATTCATCGGCGATGGGTGCTTGCATCAGCGTGGCCCGCTGCCGCGGGATCGCCGATGAATCGGCTCCTACAGGGAAGGGGTTGCCTGGTCTTAGTGTCCCGCCGCGGCCGGGCCGGCCTTGGCCGCGAACGGTGGCTTCGCCAGCCAGACGATGAACACCAGACCGATGAAGACGTAACCGAGCAACTGGAAGACCTCGTTGAACGAGATCTGGTAGCCCTGGTTGGTAATCATCGCGTTCAACGCCGATGTCGCGTACTGCGGATCGCCGTGGCCGATCGTGGTCAGTGCCTGTTGTGCGGTCGGGTCGAACGGCGTGATCGATTCGGTCAGCCGCTCGTGATGGACGATCGCCCGTCGATCCCACAGGAACGTGGTCAGCGACGCGGCGAAACTACCGCCCAGCGTACGCAGGAAGGTGGCGAGGCCGGAGCCCGCTGCGATCTCGCGCGGCTGCAGGTCGGACAGCAGGATGCTGAGGATCGGCATGAAGAATAAGGCCACGCCCAGGCCCTGGATGAGCTGCACCATCGCGACACTGTAGAAATCGATATCGAGATAGAACTCCGAGCGCATGAAACACGTCGCGCCCATTACCAGGAAGGCACCGGAGGCCAGTACACGCAGGTCGAACTTGTGCGCGTATCGACCGACGAAGGGCGTCAGGATCACCGGGATGATACCCAGCGGCGCCGCGGCAAGACCCGCCCACGTCGACGTGTACCCCACGTTGCGTTGCAACCACTGCGGCACCAGCAGTCCGATCGCGAAGAACGCCGCGTAAGCCAGCACGAGACACAGCGTGCCCATCGCGAAGTTTCGATGCCGGAACAGCTTCAGGTTCACGATCGGGTCCTTGTCCGTAAGCTCCCAGATCAGGAACACGGCCAGGCCGATCGCGGCGATGATCGCGGTGATGACGATGAACGGCGATGAGAACCAGTCTTCGTCGTTGCCCTTGTCGAGCACCACCTGCAGCGCACCTACGCCGATGATCAGCGTGATCAGGCCGACGTAATCCACCTTCGGCTTCTCGGTCACCTCCGGACGTCCCTTCATCTGGTTCGCCACCACGAAGCTGGCGAAGATGCCGATCGGCACGTTGATGAAGAAGATCCACGGCCAGGTGTAGTTGTCCGTGATCCAGCCACCGAGGATCGGGCCCGCGATGGGCGCGACGACGGTGACCATCGCCAGCAGGGCGAGCGCCATGCCTCGTTTGGCGGGTGGATAAATCGAGATCAGCAGGCTCTGCGTGATCGGATACATCGGGCCGGCCACCGCACCCTGGATGGCGCGGAAGACGATGAGCATGGTCATGCTCTGCGCGATACCGCACAGGAACGAGGCCATCGAGAACAGCAGCGTGGCCATGACGAACAGCTTCGTTTCACCGAAGCGGCGCGTCAGGAAGCCGGTCAGCGGCAGCGCGATGGCGTTGCTGACCGCGAACGAGGTGATGACCCACGTGCTCTGGTTGGAGCTGACACCCAGGTTGCCCGCGATCGTCGGCAGCGACACGTTCGCGATCGTCGTGTCGAGCACCTGCATGAAGGTCGCAAGCGATAAGCCGATCGTGGACAGCGCCAGGTTGGGCGGTCGAAATTCGGTGCTCATTGGGCCGCCTCCTTACTTCGGAGCCTTCTGCTGTTCGCCTTCACCCGCCGATGCGTTCTCGTGGATCACGCGGGCGATGTCCTTGTCGGCGTCGGCAAGCTGCTTGTCGTAGATCGGCGTGGAGAACTCGGCCTTGGTCGGCGCCTGCGTGGAGAGCAGCGGGCCGCTCTGATCGTGCAGCGACACCGACACCTTGGTCGACAGGCCCAGGCGAAGCGGCTTCTCTTCGAGCTGCTTCGGGTCGGTGAAGACCACGCGTACCGGCACGCGCTGGACGATCTTGATCCAGTTGCCCGTCGCGTTCTGCGCCGGGAGGATCGAGAACGCGCTGCCGCTGCCGATGCCCAGGCTGCGAATCTTTGCCTTGTACACAGTCTTGCCGCCATACAGGTCCGCGGTCACGTCGACCGGCTGGCCGATGCGCATCTGGTTGAGCTGGGTTTCCTTGAAGTTCGCATCGATCCACACCTCGTGGAGCGGCACGACGGCCATCAGGGCGGCACCCGGCTGAACGCGCTGGCCGACCTGCACGGTGCGCTTGGCGATGTAACCGTCCACCGGCGCGACGAGCGTGGCGCGGACATCGTCAAGGTACGCAGAACGCAGCTTGGCGGCCGCGGCGCGGACATCCGGGTGCGAGGCGACGACCGTATCGTCGACGAGCACCTTGTTGCTGCTGTAAGCCTGCTTCGCGGAAGCCAGGCTGCTCTCGGCGGAGGTCAGCGTATCGGAAGCGTGCGACAGTTCTTCGGCGGAGATCGCACCGGACTTGGCGAGATCGCGGCGACGGTTATAGTCCTGGCGAGCGCGATCCACGGCGGTCTGGCGCACGGCCACGTCGGCCTGCGACGAGGTCACGTTGTTGTAGAGACCACGCACCTTGCGCACCGTGTTGGCGAGGTTGGCGCGGGCACTCTCCAGTGCGACTTCGGCGTCGCTCGGATCGAGCTTCACCAGCACGTCGCCCTGGTGCACCAGGTCGCCGTCATCGGCACCGATCGAGGTGACCGTTCCGGCGATCTGCGGGGTGATCTGGACGACGTTGCCGTTGACGTAAGCGTCGTCGGTGTCCTCGTACCAGCGACCCTCCACGAAATACCAGACGGTCCAGCCGATCGCGGCCAGCACGATGACGGCAACCAGCAACTTGAGGAAGAAGCCGCGACGGCTCTTCGGGGGCGGCGCAACGACGGCGCCGGATGGGGCAATGGTTTCTTGTGACATCGGAAGCGGCCTCGGTACGATTTTTAGTGGGTTGCGGGCGTGGCGGCGACGACCGGCTGGTCGTCGGCCTCGGGGCGGAAACCGCCGCCGAGCGCCTGAATGAGTTGGACGGACGTGTCGACCTGCTGCGCCTTCAGGGAGGCCATGCGCTGCTGTGCTTCAAGCAGCTGCTGGCGCACCACGAGCGATTCCAGGTAACTGCCGACGCCGGCCTTGTAGCGGAGCTGCGAGAGGTCGTACGCCTGCTGCGCGGCGTCCTGCGCACGCTGCTGCGCCTGGATCTGCGTGCCCAGCGAATCGAGGCCGGAGAGGTCATCGGCCACTTCGTTGAGCGCGCCGACCAGCGTCTTGTTGTATTGCGCGACGGCAAGGTCGTACTCGGCATCCTTGCCCGACAGGTTCGCGCGGAGACGACCACCGTCGAAGATCGGCAGGCTGACCGCCGGCAGCACCTGCCAGAAGCGCGCACGTGACGAGAACAGGTTGTCCGAACCACTCGCGGCCTGCGCGGCGAGAATGCCGAGCGACACGTTGGGCAGGAACTCGGTCTTTGCCGAGACGATGTCCTTCGATGCCGCCTCGACACGCCAGCGGGCGGCGACCAGGTCGGCACGATGGCCGAGCAGGTCCGCGGGCAGGTTGGCGGGAATCGCCACGGCCGACGGCGTCAGCGCGGCCGGGCGGGCGATCTCGATACCGCGATCCGGACCTTTGCCCAGCAACATGCTGAGCTGGATACGCGCGGTATCGATGGCGCGCTCCGACACGGCGATCTCGCGCTCGGCCGATGCCACTTCACTGTCGGCCTGCTTGACCTGCGTCTGGTTGTCGACGCCGGCGGCGACGCGCTGCACGGTCAGCTTCTGCGAGGCGTTGCTGCGATCGAGTTCGGCCTTGGCCACGTCCCGCTGGGTGAAGGCATAGCCGAGCTGCACGTAGGCGCGAGCGACGTTGGTGGAAATCTCGATACGCGCCGCGCGGGCATCGATTTCGGTCGCGCGCTGGCTGCCGAGTGCGGCTTCCCACGCGGCACGTTTGCCACCCCACAGGTCGAGATCCCAGCTGAAGTTGCCGTAGCCGAACTTGGTCCACGAGAAGTGGTTGCCCGGGGGCGACGGCAGCAACGAACCCGGCAGATGCGCGCCGGCGGCGCCCGCACCGACGTTGAACGTCGGATCGCGCGCGGCATCGGCGCCGGCGCTCTGGGCCTGCGCCTGACGCACGCGTGCGTCGGCCGTGGCCAGATCCGGGTTGTCCTTCAGTGCTTCCTCGATCAGTGAGGTGAGCTGGCTGTCGCCCAGCCCGGTCCACCAGTCGGCCGACGGCCAGCCGGCCGGCGAGACGGCGACCTTGGACAGGGTACGGTCGGCGTGAAGGGTGGTCGGGTCGGTGAGCTGACCCTGCGGATCCAGTCCACGGCTGGTGACACAGCCGGAAAGAATCAACGCGGCCCCGACGGCCGCCACGAGAGTGTGCAGACGCATGCGTTTTGCCTCGGACGTTTAGTTCAGTCTTTGTCGCGGAGCGCGTTGAGCACGCGCTCCAGGTAATCGTGCAACTGCTCGCGCTCGGTGTGGGAGAGGTCCTTCTGGGCCCGATCCAGCGTCGCGATGTTGCTTTCGTACAGATGCTTCCAGAGCGCCTCACCGGCCTCGGTCAGCTCGATGCGCAAGGCCCGGCGGTCCTGCTCGTGCTGTTTGCGCCGCAGGTAACCCTTGGACTCGAGCTGGTCGAGCTGCCGCGTCATGGCGCCGCCGTCCAGGTCCACCGCCCGTGCCAGTTCCGTCGCCGTCATCGGGCCGTGGGTGGCCAGACGTTTCAATACATGAAACTGGGTGAACTTCAGGTCCGCACCCAACGCGGCGAGATCCGCTTCGATCGCGCGGACGATTTCGCTACGCACCATGCCGATGAGGGCACCCAGGGTGTCGCGACCGTCGTAGGAGAGGCACAGGTGGCTGTTCATGGACACGCATTCTATTGCCCAAAATATAGTTGTCAAGGCAAATATGTGCTGTCCTGATATTTCAGGTTTCTCGGATATTCATCCTTCTTCGGCCAGCAGCGCCGCCAGGGCGGCGTCGCGTACCTCGAAAAGGTCGAACACACCGAGCGCCCTCAGGGTCGGTAACTGAGCCAGCAGACGGGGTTCCAGTCGGCGGACCTGGTCTTCGGACGTGGTCGGATCGAGCATGGCGTGGGCACAGGCGACGAAGGTCACCAAGGCATCGCCCGCCTCCTGGCCTTCGCTCAATTCGCTTAAATCGGTAGTGACGAGACGGATCATAGGGATCTCCGCTTCAGGGTCACGGGCGCAGGTGTCGGCGGATGCCGCGCGCAGGGACAGTTGCTTGGGGTTGCAAATGTTAGCCATGGAAGGTATCGGCCTGATATCGTTAGTGGGCCAACTTATGTCGAGATTCGGCCAAATGCACGACGAAGTCCTACATCGGCTCCTCGAGAGCGCCGACGGCCCGCCGCTCATCGCCTACGAGGCGCGCGGCGAAATACCGCTTCGTGAAACGGACTGGCACAGCCACGTGCGCGGGCAGTTTTTCTACGTGGAACAAGGGCTTTTCATCACCCGCACGGAGCACGGCTCCTACCTGCTGCCGCCGCACCGTGCCGGCTGGATGCCGCCGGGGATGATGCACACGGTGAGCATTGCGGGTCCCAGCCACGCCTGGGGCGTCTTCATCGCGCCGTGTGCCGCGTCCGTCCTTCCCGATCGGCCGTGCGTGGTCGGGGTAAACGATCTCTTCCGCGCCATCGTCAAGCGCGCCGCGACGTGGCCTGTCGACGTCGCTACCGCGGAGCCGGAGCCGGAGCGCGAGCGCCTGTTCGCCGTCCTGCTCGATGAACTCCGGCGCGCGCCCGTGGAGGCACTGCATCTGCCGATGCCGCTGGATCGCCGCCTCCGCCGTGTCGCGATGGCCATGTACGAGAACCCCCATGACACGCGCGGCATCGACGACTGGGCCAACTGGGCCGGCATGTCCTCGCGCACGCTCACGCGCCTGTTCCGCCAGGAAACCCAGTGCAGCGTGGCGCAATGGCGGCAGCAGGCGCGGCTGACGCGCGGGCTCGAACGCCTGGCGCACGGCGAGCCCGTCTCGGTGGTTTCCGATGCCCTCGGCTACGCCACGCCGAGCGCTTTCGTGGCCATGTTTCGCCGCGCCTTCGGCGATTCGCCGGGTCGCTATCTTGCGCGACAGGCCACCGGCACGTAATCGCCATTGCCCACATCATCGCCGCTACTCATGCGCTCCTCCGTAGGAGCCGCTTCAGCGGCGATGGGTGCTTGCGGCGGCCTCGGCCACCGGCTTGCACATCCACATCCCCTCGAATGTGTAGCGATCCCCGCTGCTGCGCTCAACCACGTCCACGCCGATACGGCCATGCAACCACGGCCCATGGTTTCCCTTCGAGCCGATCTCGTGACATGAGCGCAACGGTGTGAAAGCGCCTGATTCCGGGTTCGTCATAGCGGTTTCCTGTGCAAGGCATTCGGCCATGGCTTCGTCGTAGCTCGGCATCGTTCGCTTGCCGGTGGTGAAGCGTTCGCTCGAACACGCGAGTGACCGGGCGAACGCCGGCGTCGCGATGGCGACAGCCGTAAGCAGGGCGGCGACAGCCGCGACGTGCTGAAGGAAAGCGCGGTTTGGGGAGGAATGCATGACGTGCTCCTTGGTGAGAGGAGGCGGAAGGTCATGGGTTCATTCGTCGATGGAAATCAGAATAGTCTGAAAAATGTACCGGGTTGTCCGGGGTGTGGAGTGCGTCACAGTTGGCGGGGTTCGAGGCGACGCTTGGCGTTTGTTGGCGCGTGGGGTTGCGCCGGTTTTGGGGGCATCTGTTCGCCGATGAATCGGCTGCTACGTTCTTTAGGTGCCGGATTTGCGAGCACCCTATCGCCGCTGAAGCGGCTCCCACAGGAAGTGCCACAGGGAAGCAGGCCTTGGCGGCTCAGGTGGCGGGGAAGCGGTAGCCGACGCCGGGTTCGGTTTTGAGCCAGCGCGGTGTGGATGGATCGTCACCCAGTTTGAGGCGGAGCTTGCCCATGACGATGCGCAGGTAATGCGTGTCCTGCGTGTGTGTCGCACCCCAGACTTCGCGGAGGATCTGCTGCTGACTGACGACGCGGCCGGGATGACGGACCAGGAGCGAGAGGACGGCGAATTCCTTGCGTGTAAGCGCGACCGGCGCGCCATCGAGCAGCACTTCGCGGCGCGCGAGGTCGATCACCAGACTGCCGTCGTCATAGCGCACGGGCGCATCGGCCTGACCACCCTTGGCGCCCTGACGGAGCAACACACGCAGGCGCGCCATCAGTTCCTGGATGCCGAAGGGCTTGGTCACGTAGTCGTTGGCACCCTGGTCGAGCGCACGCACCTTCTCGCTTTCCGAGTCACGCACGGAGAGCATCAGCACGGGGACTTCGCTCCATGTTCGGATTTCACGCAACACATCATGGCCTTCCATGTCCGGCAGGCCGATGTCGAGCACGACGACATCCGGCGATTGCGTCACGGCCAGGCCCAGGCCTTCCTGCCCCGTGGCGGCGAGCAGCACCTGGTAGCCCTCGGCACGCAGGCCGATATCGAGGAAGCGGCGGATCTGCGCTTCGTCGTCGATCACCAGTACTCGTGGAGCGGTGGGGTTCATGCGTTCTCGGTAGGGGGCGGCGGCAGCGGCAGTGAGACCCGGATGGTCGTGCCTCCGCCCACGTGGGGCAAGGCCTCCACGCTGCCGCCATGCGCGCCGATCATGCCACGGCAGATCGCCAGGCCCAGCCCGGTCCCCTTGCCGCCGCGGTCGCCGCGCGTCACCGAATAGAACATGTCGAAAATCCGCGCCCGCTCGTCCTCCGGAATACCCGGACCGCGATCGGCCACGTCCACCAGCAGGCGACCCGCCTCCGAGCGGACCGTGACGCGAATCGGCTCCTCGGGCGGTGTGAAGCGGCCCGCATTCTCGAGGATATTGAACAACGCCTGCTCGATCAGCGCGGGGTGCACATGCAGCAGCACCGTGTCGGTGGGCAGGTGCATGTCGATCCGCACCTCGGGAAATAGCTTGTGCATGCGCGACACGGCAGCGGCGACGATCTCGCCAGCGTCCACCCAGTCTCGATGGAGCTGCAGCGTGCCGTGGCCAAGACGGGTCATGTCGAGCAGGTTCTGGATGTAACGATCGAGACGCTGGCCCTCGCCGAGAATGGCCTGGAGCAGTTCGTGCCGCTCGTTGGCGGGCAGCTGGGCGTCGTAACTGAGCAGGGTGCCGGCGGAGCCGATCATCGAGGCCAGCGGGGAGCGCAGGTCGTGTGAGACCGACGAGAGCAGGGCACTGCGCAGACGTTCGGTTTCACCCTGCACGCGCGCGCTTTCCAGTTCGTGCGCGAGGCGCGCCCGATCGAGTGCCTGGCCGATGTCCTGCACCATGGCCAGGGCGAGGCTGCGCCGGTCGGCATCGGGCTCGCGTGCGCTCAGCGGAAAGCGCAACGCGACGACGCCGGCCCGCTGGTGTTCGGCGCCGAGCGGCAGCATCCAGCAGGAGGCGGCATGCAGCGTATCGGTGTAGCGGCCTGCCGGCTCGGCATGGCCCTCACACCAGTCGGCGGCCGCGAGGTCCTGCGTGGATAACGCGAAGGCATCGGGAACCGAGTTCACGACCTTGAAGTGGCCGCTCTCGTCGCGTGCAAGCATCGCGATCTCGATCGAAAGCGCGCGGGCCAATGCCCCCGCGCCGGCCTTGCGGATGCTGTCGGCGTCGGCGCTGGTCGCCAGTTGCTGGCCCAGTGCGACCAACGCGCGGGCACGCACCTGTGCAGCGCGCAGCGACGTCACCTGTCCGGCCAGCCGTGTCGCCAGCCGGCTGCAGACCAGCGCGACGACGAGGAACAGGACAACGGCGAGCACATCATCGGCGTTGGCGATGGCCAGCGTGTAGCGCGGCGGGGCGAAGAAGAAGTTGTAACCCAGGAAGCAGAGCAGCGCCGTGTACACAGCCACGGCCATGCGCGTACGCACCGCGACGACGAGCACGGCGGTGAGGAAGATCAGTGAGAGGTTGGCCACCGACAGGAAGCGATCGGCAACGAACGACAACGCCATGGCGATGGCGGTCGCTCCCGTGGCGAACGCGTACTCGCGGCGGGACCCGCCGCCATCCTTGAAGCGCAGGCGTCGACGTGCGCGAGCGCGTTCGGCCGGCGTGGCGACGATGGTCAGCTCGAGGTGCGCGCCGCGGCGTAGCAGCTGCTGGGTGAGCGAGAACCCGAGGCGCCGGGCGATCGGCCGCTCGCGGGTACGACCGACGATGATCTGGCCGACGCCTTCGCGATCGGCCCAGGTGAGCAGTTCATCGGCCACGGCATGGCCGCGCAGGATCACGCCTTCACCACCGAGTCGGCGCGCAAGACGCATCGCGGAATCCACGCGCTCGCGCCGCTCGGCATCGAGGCCGCCGCGATCGACGAAGACCACGCTCCAGGGCGCGCCACGACGCTCCGCGATGCGTCGAGTGATCCGCACGAGGTATTCGCTCTGCCCGTGGCCGTCGATGGCAGCCATGCAACGGCGGCGCACCGGCATGGCATCGCCACGGGCGAGCATGTGCTCGCGCAGGTCACTGTCGACATGCGCTGCCACGGTTTCCACGGCGAGCTCGCGCAGGGCGGCGAGGTTGGTCGGCGAGAAATAGGCATCCAGTGCGACGGCTGCCGTTTCCGGCACATAGACCTTGCCCTGCTTGAGCCGGCCGATCAGTTCGCGCGGCGGCAGGTCGACCAGCACGATATCGCGTGCCCGGTCGAGGAAGGCGTCCGGCACGGTCTCGCGGACGGCCACGCCGGTGATCCGGCGGATCTGGTCGTTGAGGCTCTCCAGGTGCTGGACATTGAGTGCCGTGTAGACCTCGATGCCGGCATCCAGCAGTTCGGCGATATCCTGCCAGCGGCGCGTGTGGCGGCCACCGGGAAGATTGGTGTGAGCCAGTTCGTCGACCAGCAACACGGCGGGCCGACGCGCGAGCGCGGCCTCGAGATCGAATTCCCGGAAGTCCCGGCCGGCATAGCGCACGGGTCGGGTCGGCAGCACTTCCAGCCCGTCGACCAGGGCGACGGTGTCCGAACGCCCGTGGGTTTCGACGAGTCCGACGACCACGTCGATGCCCTGGCGTTTCAGATCGCGGGCCGCGGAAAGCATGGCGTAGGTCTTGCCGACACCGGGTGCCGCGCCGAGGAAGACCTTGAGGCGTTGGCCGTCCTCTTCCTTCGCGGCACTGAGCAGCGCGTTGGCGCGGGCGTCGCGGTCGTCAGTCATGAGGCGTGGCCGGGGGCGAAGGGTGCATGAGCGAAGGGTAGCCGATGGGCTGAGGCAAACTGGTATCGCCGATGAAT